>NZ_JACJQM010000014.1:0-143093 GCF_014696655.1 Nostoc sp. FACHB-888
TTTGATTTATTTTGTTTATCATTCACTCAATTTCTACAATTATTTATGTCATTTTGAAATCTTTCTTAGTTTTTATTAGTAAATAAGATGCGTTCGCCCTGACTGGAAATCCCTGCGTTTTAGCTTCGTGGAAGTGGCAGATTTTAATGAAGTTCAGGTGCGATCGTTTGCCGAGCATTGGTTCAAGGCAGTCATACAGGATGAGTCAGCAGGACTAAAACGGTCACATGAGTTTCTAAATCAGCTTTTTCTAGAAACGAATATAGCAATTCGGGATTTAGCAATCACACCGATTTTGCTGAGTTTGACCTGTGCTGTATTTCACCAAACTGGCAAGTTTTACTCAAAGCGTTCCAAGCTTTATGAGGAAGGGTTAGAGCTACTACTAGAGCAGTGGGACAAGTCACGTGAGATTGAGCGAGATGAGATTTACCGAGATTTATCGCTGGAACGGAAGCTCGAATTACTTAGTTATCTGGCAGTGAAAAAGTTTGAGCAACCACAGTATGTGTTGTTTGAGCAGGAAGAAATTGAGGGTTACATTGCAGAGTTTTTGGGAATTGAGCGGCGAAATAGTCGAGCAGTGTTGAGGGCAATCGAGTCTCAGCATGGGTTATTGCTTGAGAGAAGTCAAAAAATTTGGTCGTTTTCACATCTAACGTTTCAAGAGTACCTAGCTGCAAAATATTTTTGCAAACAAAAGGATTGGAATAGCTTAAGCAAACAAATTACCAAAAAATATTGGCGTGAAGTTTTCTTGTTGATAATGGAAACATCGCCTAATGCAGATTTATTACTTAAGTTAATGATAAGAAACATTTGTTCAATTGTAACTTATGACGACAAAATACAGAAATTTTTGGAATGGTTAAACAATAAATCTACATCTGTGAAGGCATCATACAAATCAGCTGCTATTCGCTCTTTCTACTTTAGTCTTGAACTATGTTTTTACTTTAAGTTTGAAATTGATGGCGATCTTATGTACTGCCACCTATGTCATAGTCTTGATTCCAGGATTCCGCACTATCTTACGATTGATCTTGAAGCCGATCTAGTGCAACATCTCATGAATCTTGAGAAGCCTTTATTTTTTGATTTGCTTCTTGGTGTTGGCACAAATTATATTTTTGCCTATACCCTCGATAGTGAACTGGCTCCTGAACTCAGGGAGATATTACGAAATACATGCCTTCCCTCAAGATATAAAGCAACGTATGAAAGAAGAGCTAAAGGCATATATAACCCTGGCTACAAATTCCTTTGGGGTTCAACAAACAAAATTATACATATTGTAAACAAATATTGTAATATCTGTCATGATTGGGGATTTGATGTTGAGCAAAAAGAAAAACTTGAAAAATATTACAACGTTAACACGTTGTTAGTAGATTGTTTAAATTCTAGTTGTGTATCGAGTGATGATTTAAGAGAGGAAATTGAGGAAATATTATTATTACCGATCGCGGAACTCGAAAAACGCAAACGTGCAACATCCGAATAGAAGGATGTCTGACGACAAGGCGCTTTGCCTCTACGCTTACAATTTAGCTATGAGCATATTATCCTAAATCTTTCAGCACGTTTAATTATGACTGACGTGAACCCCGATCGCATAACTGGAACTATTACGATCACAGTGCTGCCTCAAGACAATGGACAGTATGTTTGTCAGATGTCACTGTCTCCAAGCGATTTTACCAAAGAGGATATACAGTGCTATGGTCAAACAAAGGAACACGCGATCGCCATCGCCTTAGAACAACTTGCCGATGAGTATCGCCGAATAGCGGAAGAACGACAAAATATAGATTGGGACACAGTAGAGCTATCAGACACTGGAGAACCAATTGCCAAACATTACCATGTAATTCTGCACTACGAACGCATTGCTGAGGAAGAATCGAAGTTTGAGGCAATGCACAATACAATCATGGGAAATACGGTGGTGGAGAATGCCAAGATTACCGTGATTGAGATTGATCCAGAGATACCAATTGATCCATTAACGCGATCGTGGGATTGATTAGGCTAGTAAAATCATCAAAATATAGCTCTTTCAAGTCTTTATACCAATTCTGTATGAAGATGCACATAATCAGTCCTCCCTTCACAAGGGGGGACGGCGTAGCCGGGGGGTAAATATATGCAGCTTCACAAAGAAACGGTATTAGTACTATTGCGATCGCTTCCTTAACTAAAGGTAACTGTTGTATTTCTGGACATAAACCAGCACGACTTAGCAACTCCTACTGTTGAGTACACAAATTCTACTGACAAAATCCATCATCTGTAGGTGAGAACAGCTAGTGGAGATGGTTGCTCCCAATGCAGAAGTTATATAGTTTAAACTTGAATTTTTACTTGGAGAATTAATTGCTGCTACCCCATATTTAAAAACTCCACTACCAAAAGAAAACATTGCAAAATCCCTTGGTATAGCTATAGATATAGTTTGCGATAGAAATATAGCTGGGTTTGCCCGTCTACTTGGACTACCAAAAAATACGGTATGGACGTAGAAAACTGGAAAAGCTTTACCCCAGATTGATGTCCTCCTCAGAATTTGCGGTTTTCTGGGAATCACCTTATTAGATTTCCTCGCATCAGAAAATATTGATACTTCTGTGAAGAGAATCACAAACCAATCTCAAAAGCGATCGCTTCATCCACCGTATCCAAAATCTCAGTAATACGCTGTTGTTCTGGTAAAACTGGTAATGGAATCAGAAAATTGACTACATCATCTCTAGTAATATTGGGATCTTTGCGTGTACTTAGTTCGCGCAACTTGACATCAGGAATCCGATTTTTACCGGCTTGACGATTAAAATCAATATGTTTTAATACACCTGTCAGTGCTTCGTTACTTTCCTCAAATGCCGTCAAAGCTTCATTTAGTGTAACCAGACCCAAAAGTTGCCAAGAACCCATAAGTTTGCCGCAGTACTTTTCAACCATAAAGTTGCCGTTGCGGCAAACTTATGCTTGAAGTCACATGAACAGCGACATTCAATTTGTAAATGTACATGGACGTAACTGGATTCGAACCAGTGACCTCTACGATGTCAACGTAGCGCTCTAACCAACTGAGCTATACGTCCTTAACTACACGATTTATCATCTTAGCATACATTTGTCTAATATGCACAAAATAAAAGGCGCAAATTAGGCAAACTCTGCAATTTGATTCTGAATCAATATATTCGTAAGAGTCCCTAGCCTCTGCCATTAAGCCTTCTTGGGGTACTAGACGACAAAATTAAATTAACGATTGAATGTTAATTAGCTTAGAACTGTACTGTAGTTAATAAGCGATCGCTCCTGAGCAATTTTTGGTCATATCCTTTTCCTTGATACCCTAGTGTATGATCGATAAGGTTATTCGGTTCTGGTGGGGAGCAGCTACCAGAGGTAACGGGGAAAGTTCGGTGCAAATCCGGCGCTGTCCCGCAACTGTAAACCAATTTGAGATGTAATCTAAAATCCCAAATAGAGTGAGTCAGGATGCCCGCCGAAATAGATTAATTAGTTCCACAAATCTGCGAGGTACAGATGACTACTATTGTAAATATTTCTCCAACTAGTCCCTTGGGTGTTGCTGACCATACTTTATTTGTTTGCAAAACTTGTGCTAGCGTTTGGCAAGATGGAAAACGCTTAGGTGAAAGTGGCGGTCAAAAACTTCTATCCCAACTTCAGCAGCTTGCACAAGATTGGGACTTACGAGATAAATTCCCAATTCAAGAAGTTGAATGCATGAGTGCTTGTAATCGTTCCTGTGTAGTCGCCTTTGCTGCCAAAGGCAAATTAACATATTTGTTTGGTGATTTAGCTGTTGATGGTAGTGCATCTGCGGTATTAGAATGTGCTAGTCAGTACTATGTCAAAGCAGATGGTTTATTGCCTTGGTCAGAGCGTCCAGAAGCCCTGAAAAAAGGCATTTTGGCAAAGATTCCACCTTTATCTCAATGATGCGCGTTTTGATACTGGGTGGAACGGGAGATGCCGCAGAATTAGCTGCCCAAGTAGCGAATATCCAAGGGTTAGAAGCAATCACATCTTTAGCTGGCCGCACCCGTGAACCATCAGCTCCGTTGGGTGATTTACGGGTTGGAGGCTTCGGTGGTGTGGCTGGATTGGCTAGTTATCTGCGAGTAATGCAAATCGACTTATTAATTGATGCAACCCATCCTTTCGCTACTCAGATTTCTTTCAATGCAGCAGATGCTGCAACCGAAGTGGGAGTACCCCATTTGATGTTAATACGCCCCCCTTGGGAAAAAGAAAGTGGCGATCGCTGGATTGAAGTTGACACTATTGAAACCGCAGCAGCATCTCTGGAAAACCAGGCACAGCGGGTATTTTTGACAGTTGGAAGGCAAGAACTCGCCGCCTTTGCTCACTGCGAGAAAATTTGGTTTCTGATGCGGATGATTGACCCTCCTACAGATGATGCTTTAGTGCCACCAGGAGTAATATTGTGCGATCGCGGGCCCTTTACCCTCAATAATGAAAGGCAAATCCTGATTCATAACAAGATTGATACCATCGTAAGTAAAAATAGCGGTGGCGATGCAACAAAGCCCAAGATTATTGCAGCGCGAGAACTGGGCGTAAACGTTGTTATGGTAAATCGTCCAGCCATACCGCCAGGTGAGCAAGTTACTGATGTTGATGGTGCTTTGGCATGGCTATTTGACAAGTTGCGCGACTAGTGGAAAAGGCAAAAGCCACCGCTCAGACTTTTAAAAGTGCTAAAATTTACCCTTGGGAACTGACCCTTCAATTCCCTCAACATACCAATCCATCGCCAGTTGTTCCTGATCATCCAAAACCTTACCCTTTGGTATTCGCACCACCCCTTTTTGGTCTTTCACCGGGCCATCAAAAGGATGTGCAGTACCCTGAATAAACTCATCCCGCTTCGCATTCACCAGTTGTTGCACATCCGCCGGAATTACCTGATTCATTGGGGAAATATCTACCATTCCTTGAGCAATGCCATCCCAAACCTCTTGGGACTTCCAAGTATTACTCATTACAGCCAAGGCTTTATCTGTATAGAATTTGCCCCATCTGTTAATAGCTGATGTCAGGTGGGCTTTTTGACCAAACTTACTCATATCAGTGTTGTAGCCAAAAGCATAAATGCCTTTTTCCTGTGCCAATTGGACAACAGCACCAGAACCGATATGCTGCGTCAGTACATCCGCACCTAAATTGACCAAAGCTTGAGCCGCTTCTCTTTCTTTAGCTGGATCGTACCAACTTTCTACCCAAAGTACTCTAACTTTTGCTTGGGGATTTGTTAACCTTACTCCTTGAGTAAATGCACTGATTCCCCGAATCACTTCTGGAATTGGGTATGCGCCAATAAAACCAATTACATTTGATTTTGTCATCTTGCCAGCAATCATACCGGTTAAGTAACGCGGTTCTTCAAAGCGCCCTAGATAAGTGCCAACATTGGCAGCACGTTTGTATCCTCTACAGTGTTCAAAGGCAACATCACCAAAGTCTTTGGCAACTTTAATTGTTGGGTTCATGTACCCAAAGGAAGTTGTAAAAATCAACTTGTTACCATCTAATGCGAGTTGGCGAATTACCCTTTCAGCTTCAACACCTTCGTTGACATTTTCCACAAAGGTAGTTTTTACCTTATCTTGAAGATTGGCTTCCATGTCTCTGCGACCTAAATCATGGGCATAAGTCCAGCCAAAATCGCCTACATAATCGGCATAAACAAATCCCACCTTTAGAGGTTCGTTTACCGCTACAGGCGACGCTGAGGGAGATACCTCACCCTGCAATTTGGAATTTTTGCCTTGAGAGCAACTATTTAAGGCAAAGCTAGATCCTGCTAAAGTGACATACTTTAGAAAATTCCGACGATCCATATTTTATTAATAGGTTTACCCATTAAAAAGATTTTTATGATTGCTGGTAATGGCAGACACGGTTTAGATTAGCTATTTACTTAATTTTAACTTTTTATTTCTGCCGTCAACTTACTTAATAAAGAAGTCAAATGATGGTAATATTATAGACAATCAAAACTCTTTTTCAGAAAGCAGATATTTAAAGCCAGTTTTTGATAAAAGTGCGATCGCAGGATAATTAAGAAAAGCCTGAAAACTTCTTATTTTAGATAATTCGCATCACGATGCATTTATACAGTGCGTAAGTACTAGGTATAATGCCATTCACGTTAAGTTGATACCTATGACAGATGTGCGCCCCTATCTTCGCAAAGCGTCCCGCAGGGATGGGATGCTTTTTACTGGAAGTCTCTTATTTCGAGAAAGTTTCCTTAGAGGTCGTTTGAAAAGTGTTTCGCTGTGATAGGCACTTTTAGATCCCCCCTAACTCACCTTTTTTAGAGGGGAACCGGAGTTAAAGTCCCCCTTTTTAAGGCGAGCCACTCTTATTGCATCTGGCGTGGATTTAGAGGTATCTAAAACCTTTTATACCGACAACAGGACTTTTCAAACAACCTCTTAGCGATTTGCTACCAATTTTTGAGCAATTTTTTGCTTAAATAGACGATAAAAAAACAATGGATTACCAATAATATAACGATCCCATAGACGAGTAGGTTCAGTAACTAGGCGTGTTAACCACTCGAAGCCATTATTCGTCAGCCACTCGGGGCCACGATATGTAGAGTTAGTATAAAAATCTAGACACGCGCCTAAAGGTAAAAATACACGAGCTTCAATTTTATTGAAGTTATCTAAAATCCACCTTTCTTGTAATGGCATACCAAAACCAATATATAAAATATCTGGTCGAAAATTATTAATTTTTTCTATTATTAAATCATTCTCTTTTCCTGATTTATCAAAGTAACCATGATGTCCGCCTATCCGAAGGTTAGGTGCAATTGATACTAACTTTGTAATTGCTTCATCGACTACCCCGGGTTTTCCAGCTAATAAAAATAATGAGATATTTTCTTTTTCACATTTCAATGCTAAATCTTCTATATAATCTGGTGCTGTCATGCGATGTGCAGAATCCAGAGAATAACCACTTAAGTTAGCCGCTAACAATACACCAAATCCATCGCAAAATACTAAATCTGCGTTATTTAAAAAGTCTCGATACCAAGGCTTTTCATAAGCAAAATTCATTGCTCTAATATTTACATTTTCTACAATTGTCTTTTTGGGGGTTTTGACTGATTCTACTAAATAATCGATTAGTTCTTGTACTTTAACTTTATGGAATCTTGTATCAAACAACTTGATTTCAGGGAAAGTTTTTGTATCCATTGTTATTTCCTTTTTGTTTACTTTAGACAAACTTATGGGCAATCAATTATCTTCAGAATATGGCTTTCAACCTACGACTGATGCATAAATGTATTTTAAGGATGCAAGATAATTGTTGATATCTAAGTGTTTAACACTAACCCGTGCATTATTTCCTAGAGATATTCTCAAATTTTTATCTGCAATTAAAGATTGCATTGCCTCTGACAACTGTTGAATATTACCCGGATTAAGTAATAAACCATTCTGGTTTTGAGTAACTACTTCGGGTATCCCTCCTACTTTAGTAGTTATGACAGCTAAACCCCAACTCATTGCTTCTAGTAGCGCCATCGGCAAACCTTCGTTGTAAGAAGGTAAAACAAATACATCAGCTTTACCTAAAAGCTCGTCGCGTTTTTCTTTGTCTACCCAATCAAGGATAGTGATGTGGTCAACAAGATTTAGAGTTTGAATCAAACTACGAGCTTTTTCTACATCTCCATCCCCTGCCATAGTCAACTTTGCTTTACTTTTCTCTTCGGCAGGTATAGAAGCGAATGCGTTAATTAAATCAAATGCACCTTTGCGCTGACCAATGCGCCCTAAAAATAAGAAAAATACCTCGTTGGAATCTACATACTGTGGAATTTGGGCGGGAATTCTTACCGCGTTAGGTAGAACAATAACTTGCTCTGGCTTCAAACCAAGATTTTCGATATAAAATTTTTTCCAGCTATCTGATAAAACAATAAAACGGGTACATTTACTAAAAGACCAACTGAGCCATTTCTGAAGCAATTGGGGAAGCTCAGAGTAAAACAAATGAAAGTCAGCACTATGAGCATGAATAATTAGCGGTTTTTTAAATAGCCAACAAATAAGACTAGTGATTGAGTGACGAAAAGCGCTACCTCTCTCTGAAACATGAACGTGAATTAGGTCGGCTTTATTATTTAATAAGTTCCAAAATAACTCCCCTATTGCCTGCACAAACACTAATACTTTTTGGGGAGCAGAGCCATTGGGTAAAGTAGTTATATGTGTAAATTTAATATCAGAAGTAGCTTCAGTGGCTTCTTCAAGGATGAGCTTTTGCACGGAAACTATTCCACCTTGCCGCTCCAAGCTTTCGCCTAACATAGTAATCTTTATAGGACTCATAACAAAAGAGCTTATTTAGGGTAGATAAATTCATCAAATATTTATGTACAGCACATTCTACTTAAACTATGATTAAGTTATGTATTTGTCAATGATAGTCATTAAGAGCTTTAGTGTAATAAAGATTACCATGTCGCAAAGGCCGGGCTAAACGTTGTTTACCCGTGGCGTGTACTTTATTCTTAAAACTGATTGAATTATCTGTTGACAGGGCGGAAAACTAATGAACTTATTTGAGCTTTTAGCAGGGGAAGACAATCATCCTGCCCTAGTTACGCCGTCTGAGCGATCGCTAACCTATAAGCAATTGCGCGAGAATATTGTTGGACTGGTATCGCAACTCAACAGCTTTGGATTAAAACGAGGCGAACGCATTGCCATTGCCATGACTAACGGTTCACCAATGGCTATTACCTTTTTGGCTGCCGCCCTGTGTGGCACTGCTGCACCCTTAAATCCCAAATACAAACAAGAAGAATTTACCTTCTACTACGAAGATATCCAAGCAAAAGCACTGATTACGCTATCTGAGTCGCCAAAAGCAGCTATTGCCGCCGTCACACCCGACATGATGCTGATTAATGCCAAGGTAAATACTGACGGTACACTGAGTTTTGAATTAGTCAAAGAGAAACTTCCCGCTTGCTCCCAGCTAAAATCTCCCTTGCCTCAGTCTGATGATCTGGCGATGATTCTCCACACTAGCGGCACCACCAGCCGTCCCAAACGTGTGCCGATTCGTCATCGTAACTTAATCGCCTCAGCTAACAACATCATTGGTGCTTACTCACTCACAGCAGATGACACTACACTTTGCCTAATGCCCCTGTTCCACATTCACGGTTTGGTGGGATGTTTGCTGTCAACTCTCGCATCAGGCGGCACATTAATTTGTCCCAATGGTTTTAATGCCCTGGAGTTTTGGAAATTGGTAGATATCTACAAACCTACCTGGTACTCCGCAGCGCCAACCATGCACCAGACAATTTTAGCCCGCGCTAGCCGCAACACAGAAATTGTCAAAGCCAACCGTTTTCGTTTTATTCGCTCTAGTAGCGCTCCCTTGCCACCGATTATTATTGAACAACTAGAGGCAACTCTTAATGCTCCCGTCGTGGAATCTTACAGTATGACTGAAGCATCTCACTTAATGACCACCAACCCCCTACCGCCAAAAGTGCGGAAACCGGGTACTGTCGGTTATGGCTTCGGTGTGGAAGTCGGCATTATGGACTCTGAAGGCAATTTATTATCTCAGCGAAGCTTGGGCGAGGTGGTGGTAAAAGCACCCAATGTTATAGATGGCTACGAAAACAACCCGGAAGCTAACGCCACAGCTTTTGTAAACGGTTGGTTCCGCACAGGGGATCAGGGTACATTGGATGCAGACGGCTACCTCCGCTTGACTGGACGCATTAAAGAATTGATTAATCGGGGTGGGGAAAAAATTTCTCCTTTAGAAGTGGATGATGTTTTGCTGCGCCATCCCGCCGTCGCTGAAGCTTTAGCTTTTGCTGTCCCCCACAAATCTTTAGGAGAAGATATCCATGCTGCTGTTGTCCTCAAAGCAGAAGCTGGTGAAAAAGAACTTTTAACTCACTGTTCAACCATGCTGGCAGACTTCAAAGTTCCTAAACAAATTCACATTTTGGAGCAACTACCTCGTGGTGCTACTGGGAAACTGCAACGGTTAGCTATGGCGAAATTGCTTAACATAAGCTAAATCAGCGATACACTAAGGAAAATTCCTTGAGGAAGCTTTGATGGCACGGTCAAACGGGGTTAAAACTGAAATGTCTGCACAGGAATTACCTACAATTTCAGATGAAGATACAGAGACAATTGAAGATTCGCCGGAAGTAGTAGAGGATATCCAGGATATTGACGACATCTTGAACTCACTCAAAACCTTACTGAGTAGCCTAGAAAAGCTCCAAAAAGTCCGGCAAGAAGTGGGCGATATCAAACCGTTAATCGGGCGGATGCTTGATGGTGAACTGGTTGCTGGTGAAGAACTTGAGCAACTTAAGACAGGTGTGAGCAGTCTTTCTCGCCTTGTTCGGGCTTATAATGACCATCAAATAGCGTTAGCTAAAGCGCAATCTGCGAGAAACTTGCTAGATCAAGTCCTTAAAGAGCGTAAAGCTAATTGAAACAAGAAGCGATCGCATTTTTTGAAAGATGCGATCGTTGTAAATTAAAGGTGTAACTCAAACTAGCGGCCATCCCGATGAAGCCTTTACAAGACTGCACCACTGTTATCGGTTGTCACGCTTGGGGACAAACGCCAGATGAGGCCCGCCCATGCTGAACTTGTCTATGTTTTTGAAATGATTCAGGAAGAATAGGAAGAACAAGGACTTTCTCTACCCGAAGACGTTGAACTAGTTAATAACCTAAAATAGGTTATGATGACGAAAGTCTAGTATTAGTTGCAAGGTAGGTATAGTAATGAAGACTAATAGAGAGAATCTACCCTTAGATCAGATTCTCTTAGAGGATAGCTTACAACTGCTTAGTAATCTGCCAGATGAATGTGTTGACTTAGTTGTATCCTCTCCACCTTATAATCTAGGCAAAGAATACGAATCAAGGCAGGCTCTTGAGATTTATTTGGCAGAACAAACAGCTGTTCTACTTGAATGTAGCCGGATTCTTAAAAATACAGGTTCGCTATTTTGGCAAGTTGGTGCTTTTTCTGACCGAGGAATGCTGATTCCTCTGGATATTCGCTTTTTTCCGATTTTAGAGTCATGCAGATTAATTCCTCGCAACCGAATTATATGGGCTAGGCAACATGGTCTTCATGCCCAGAAAAAGTTTTCTTGTAGACATGAAACTATTCTTTGGTTTACTAAATCTGATAATTATAAATTTAATCTAGATGCTATTAGAGTTCCGCAAAAGTATCAAAATAAGAAACATTATCGAGGAAATCGGAAGGGGGAACTTTCATGCAATCCAGAAGGTAAAAATCCTGGTGATATTTGGCTATTTCGGAATGTTAAACATAATCATGAAGAACAAACTATACATCCCTGCCAATTTCCAGAAGACTTGATAGCTAGAATTATATTAGCTACAACCAACAAAAATGATATTGTTTTAGACCCATTTATTGGATCTGGTACTGCGGCAGTGGTTGCAAGAGATCATGAACGCCATTTTATCGGTTCAGAAATTGAACCAAAATATCATCAAGTAGCGTTGCGCCGTCTTAGTGGCAATCCAGATAAAAATGGTTGTTTTCCCAATTTAAAAACATTGCGCGACTATGTTGAAAAAACTGGTCAATCTATTGATAAATTTAAGTTTGACGTGCAAGTAGGAAATAAAGCTTCAGAACGCAGTAAAGCAAAAATTTATCCAGAAGAGTATCACTTGCAAGAAATGGAAGATAGATTAATCTATGAAGAATCTGCTTTTGCAGCTAATTTAAGAGGTGAAGAGATTCCAGTAGATCCAAATCTTAATGGCAATGGTAAAAAGACCTCTTTGCAAAATCCAATAGTAAAAAAAATAGAAGAAGTAGAACAAACTGAATTGAGATTATGGAGTTAATAGAGAAATTCTTACAATAAGCGAAGCAGAGAACGACTACGGGCTGAACGTCCAGCAATTATTTCGCATTGGCGACTAACTCTAGTATTCACAGTTCTAGAATATCTTTTAAATAAATACTCAGTCCAGATTATGGGCACTATTGTATTTTGTTGTTCAAATAATCCAATAAGTCTGATTGGTACATCAAAAACTTGGTTTTTAGCCAACGCTGTTAACTGATTAACAGCTTGCTCATAATAAAGAGTGCTATTAGAAGCAGGAAACATCAGAGCCTTTGTCACTATAATTACCAAATTAGTCGGGTATCCAACAAATTCAGTTTTAGCTTTGAAGAACAATTCTGAGCGTAAAGTGTTATTGAGTAGAAAGGGATAGTTAGAAAATTGAATTTCAATAATGATACCAGCTTTTGCAAAATCAACATCTGTACCTAAAAATCTATAAGGTGCTGGAATAGGTATATTTGATTGCCAACTATCATGAAGAAAGGCTGCTTTAATGTATTCGTTTGTACCTACTGGATCAAATATTGCATTACCCTGAATTCCAGCTTGATCTGAAGCCTTGATGTGCAAAGGCATTCTAGTGAGAATAGTACTAATCTCATGCCATTCCTTCTGGTATTGGGTATTAATGATTGTATCTGCTGCGTTAAAGTCAACATATTGAATAATGATTATTATGCCTCCTTTTGGTCTTTCAACAGTTCTTCGATAAAAGCAAGAGGATCTATTTCAAGAACCTGGACAACTTGTAAAAATTCAATTACGTCAAGACGACGCTCTCCACGTTCATACTTTGATACATAGGATTGCGGAAGCTCTAGCTTTGCTGACAACTCTGCTTGAGTGAGCTTGGCAGCTTTGCGGGCTTCGATAAGTAGCTGGCAAAACCGATTGTACTCTTCGCTGAAAACTGATTTAGGCACTTTCGCTTGCCTTTTTCTGGCGATGATTTATTCGATCTCAATGAGAGTTAGTACATATTCCTAAACTCTGTTAAATTCTAAAACCTAATATGGGATAAACCCAAAATAGGTTTTTAAGCATATCTAAATCTGTGCTTTTATTTGAAGGATATTAAATTTTGCAAGATATCTACTTATGATAATGAACGTAGCACCCGCTATTGTAATACTAGGTCAAAATAGCGTGACAGTAGCACGCAAAATCATCAGCATCCTACCAGGGGCGACACTATACGGTCTAGCCGATCGCACATCTGGAGTTGATGTCAGCTTTACTAACTTTGGCGAGACGTTGCGCGAGTTATTTGCCCAAGGAACGCCGCTAATTGGCATTTGTGCCGCCGGCATTTTAATTAGGACGCTAGCTCCCGTACTCTCGGATAAACAACAGGAACCACCAGTGCTAGCTGTGGCTGAAGATGGTAGTGCTGTTGTCCCCCTCTTGGGCGGACTTGGTGGGGTAAACGATTTGGCCCGTCGCATTGCCGAAGCGCTTGATGTCAAGGCTGCAATTACGACCACAGGCGATTTACGTTTAGGCACAACGCTGTTGTCTCCTCCCCCCGGATACCATTTAGCAAACCCAGAGGATGCTAAGAAATTTATCTCAGATTTGCTAGCCGGGGCAAAAGTCAAATTAGAAGGCACAGCACCTTGGTTGAGCCATAGTAAACTGCCCATAGATCCACAGGGAGATTTGACCATTCAAGTTACGGAACGTTTGGTGACTCCTACAGCCAACTGTCTTGTCTACCACCCAGCAACGATCGCGATCGCAATTAATGACACCATTGATGATGCAGTCACTTTAGTACAGCAGCTACTAGTTGATGTCAAACTAGAAAAAGCATCAGTCGCCGGGATATTTGCACCCATCACCGCCGCAGGTGATCCCGCAATCCACGCCGTAGCTAGCGCCTTAGGAGTGCCTGCCCGCTTTTTTACCCCAAATCAGCTAGAAAGTCTGTTATCACAAGGTTATAGCCCCGCCCAAGCAGTAGCGATCGCTGCCACAGGCACATCCCCCTTATCTGTCTCATCTCCCCAGATAGCGATCGCCATTGCCCCTCAACCAATTGACCCCAACATCATCGGTCAACCACGCGGACGGTTAGCGATTATTGGCACGGGCCCTGGTGGATTGCAATGGATGTCTCCAGAAGTGAGGGAGATACTCAAGTCGGCAACTGACCTAGTGGGTTATAAAACTTATTTAGATTTAGTTGGTTCTCTGGCTAATGGCAAGCAACGGCATGAGTCCGACAACCGCGAAGAAGAAGCACGGGCAAAAATGGCCCTTGATTTGGCGGCAACTGGGCGATATGTAGCTGTAGTTTCATCTGGTGATCCCGGTATCTATGCAATGGCAACAGCAGTTTTTGAAGTGTGCGATCGCTATGCTAAACCCGAATGGGACACCATCGATATTCATGTAGCCCCAGGCATCTCAGCTATGCAGGCAGCAGCAGCAGCCATTGGTGCGCCCCTTGGGCATGACTTCTGTGTTATTTCCCTATCTGACATCTTGAAACCTTGGTCTGCGATCGAGCAACGAATTGCTGCTGCTGCCGAGGCTGATTTCGTCATTGCTTTCTACAATCCTGTTTCCAAAGAGCGTACCTGGCAACTGGCAGAAGCGAGAAATATTTTGCTGCGACATAGAAGACCGGATACACCAGTAGTGCTGGCGCAAAATCTCGGTAGACCAGGACAAACAGTGAAAGCGATCGCACTTGACCAGTTAACACCAGCAAGCGCTGATATGCGGACAATTATTCTCGTTGGTTCCACAAAAACCCGAACCATCAAGCGCAACGATGATAATATCTGGGTTTATACGCCGCGTCGCTATACCGAACCGCAGGTATGATAAGCGCTGAAGAGAGCAGAGGGAAATCCGGGCTTAACTGAACCGTATGGGGAACTATGGTGAAAAGTTTTTCCACCTTCTTGGGTATTTCCTTGCTGGGGGCAAGTCTTACTATCAGCAGAGATAATTTTCATCAATGATCAGGAAAATAGGAATAGAAAATAAACAACTCCCACCTCAGTCTCAATGGTGAAGTGGGAGTTGTTTAGCTACGAATTATCTCTACATTGGAGATGCATTTTATGTTTTGGGAGAAGTGATTGAAGCGATTGATGAAGTAAAACAAATCACTTAACAAAAGGAAGGAACTATAAATGATTGAGCCAAAAAAACTCATCAAAGGAAAGCTG
The DNA here is from genome assembly GCF_014696655.1 of Nostoc sp. FACHB-888. Classification (NCBI taxonomy): domain Bacteria; kingdom Bacillati; phylum Cyanobacteriota; class Cyanophyceae; order Nostocales; family Nostocaceae; genus Nostoc; species Nostoc sp. FACHB-888. The sequence goes on from NZ_JACJQM010000014.1 coordinate 15,172, forward strand.
TACGAGTTTCGTGGGGTGCAAATGCGCTACAGTCACCCCTGCCAATATGCAGCGCAGGCTCGGTTTGCGTTCATTGACTCAAAGGGCCAACGCAAAGAATTAGGGATACTGCTTGTAAAGCGGGAACTACTTGAGGTTAGGGAGTTAGCAAATAACTAAGCACGCGCCCCGCCCCTATGTTTCAATACTTTTGAATTTGTGTATTTTCAACTCCCAATTGGGTTTAGGATAAAGCTTTTTTCTGTCCCCAATACAAGCTGCCCCTTATCACCAAAAGGGGTTTCATCTTTCCTTTTCCCATTAATCGAGCAGTATTAGACTACAACACTAATTTACACATTTGGGCAGTTCACCATAGCTGACAAAATGTTTGGTTTTATTAAGAAGGGTAACAGAACTTTACACTTAGTTACGAGTCAGGAGTTGCTCGCAACTGGCATCTGACAACAAGCTAATTTACCAAATATTCCCACAGAACTTACAAAATGACTCTATCGACTCGTCCCGATCTAACTTCTGCCGATCAGGTACTGTCATCTTTAGCAACTATGCAACAGCAAACTGTAACAGAAGGCCAAATGATGCAGGCTGTGCGTACTTTGCTGATTGGATTAGGAGAAGATCCAGACCGTTTGAAGGGAAAATTTTGGGATCTTCAGGCTAGATTTTGACGAACCATCAGCCTGTTATAGTTTGAGTGATTTTCACCAAGCTACTTACCTAATGCCAAATTATCAACAGATACAGAAAAAGTGGGGATAATGATAGGTTGAGACGATAGAAAATAAATAAAAACCCATTGTGAATAATTCAGTATTAATTACACTTCCCCTACTATTAGCGTGTGTAGTTCTATCGCCAGTTAGCAAAGCTGATACTGCCCAAAGCTCGACCAATCATGCCATCAAAATGTCTTCATTTAACCTCAGTTCCCAAAAATGGAAAAACCGTGTGCTAATAGTTTTTGCATTGTCTGTTGATAACCATATCTATCAGCAGCAAATGCAACTATTGCAAAAGCATAACAGAGGTTTTGCAGAGCGGGATTTAGTTCTCGTTCAGGTGTTGGCAACAAATGAAAGCTATGTCAACAGACAGCCAATAGATGAGTCTTCTGCTGCCAAGTTGCGCGACTCCTTTGGTGTTGACAAAGAAAATTTCCGCGTGATTTTGGTGGGTAAAGATGGTGGTGTTAAGCGAAGTGATGCTACACCAGTGCAAGCGACAGCAATTTTTGAGGAAATCGATGCTATGCCTATGCGTCAGCAAGAAATGCAACAGCGACGCAGAAAGTAGGCGTTGCAGAACAGTGGGATGAATTGGGGCAGGCAGGGGAGGCAGAGGAAGCAGGGGGGCAGGGGGCAGGGAGCAGGGAGAGGGTTTGCAGGTTTTATTACCATGAAAATGGTGCAATTTAAATGACGATTAGCTTAACTAGAATTGCTGTAGTTAAGATTAGCTCTTTCAAAGTGTAGGCATCTGGATGCGAGGCATCCGAAGCTTATGGTTTTCCTGGGTCGTATTTAGACGCGTCCAGCCTATCAGCAGGCGCTGGATTGCGGCGATACTTCCGAGCTTCTAAGTTAAGCGGAAGGCTCTGAACACGGGTCTAATTCCGCATCAGCCTTAGTTAGCTATGGGATTGCTCAAGAAGCAGAGGAGAAGCCACCAAATGCTACAACTCGTGATATTCCTGATACGCTTTACTTGCACTGTAAGATTTAATCGGATAATTTAAGCGATCGCAATTGTTTTTTAAGGAAACCAATGAACAAATTCATACTGAGTTTGCTTTCTTCCCCTGTAATGATTAGCTCTATTCTCTCTATGGGAGTAATGCTCAATCAAGCACAAGCTATAGAGGCACAACCAGAAGCTAAAACCACAGATAGTCTATCTTGTATACGCAATAAACATAAAGTGGGTTTAGTATGTGCAAGAGCTTCTGTATTGGCTCAAATTCCTAGTTATCAGCGTGAAATAGAGTTTTCTCAAGAAGATGCTCCTATGCTGGAGTTCAATGACGAAGAAAGCAATGTGGCAATCGACTTATTTGGCTGTGATTGTCCTGCTTGTATAAATTCTTTACGTCAGATGCGCGGCGCGACACCCTTGGTATATTAGGATTTTACAAATTTACCTTTGTTTATAACCCACATTCCGCAAACTTTAGTGAGGGCATAACAATAACATTGTTATGCCCTCACTAATATGTTGTATTCAAAATAATTACGCTGATTTTTCCACTCGCAAACCAAAGTAGGTCAAAACAAACTCAGTGAAACCACTATTGACAACTTCATGTACTTCTCCCGGTTCTATCGCTACACAGTTTCCTGGAAGCAGAGGGTATTCTGTACCATCAACGTGAATGACTCCCGAACCAGCTTCTACAAAGAATACTTCACACATATCTTGATGTACGTGTGCTGATGCGCTTTGTCCAGGGGCAAAACGTGCTTGAGAAAAGTTAGTTAGGTGAGGCAAATCGCCGAAGCGTAGCATCACCTTTTTCTTGATTTCGGCATTGTGAGAAACAGATTCTTCTGGCAAGTTTTTTAGAGAAGTGGTAATCATTCGGGTCTTAAATCGTTGGATAATTCCACAATACCCCTAGAGCCATCAATCCTTACCCGTTGACCATCTTGCAGGAGCCATGTAGCGCCTTTAACATCCATCACTGCGGGAATCCCATATTCACGAGCTACGATCGCACCGTGAGAAAGCCGTCCGCCAACTTCGGCAATTAATCCTCCAGCCCTTAATAACAATGGGGCCCAGCCGGAATCTGTGTAAGGTACTACCAAAATCGTATCTCGATCAATGTCTGGCACGTCTTGTAAATTTCGTAACACCTTCACTCTACCTTCAGCTTGCCCGTGGCTAGCTCCAATACCTTGTAAGAATTGGTCAGAGTAGAGGGCAGAGGGAGCTAATGGGTGAGGGGGTGCATTGCCGTACACTAAAAGGGGTACTTGAATGAACTCGCTATCTTGGAGAAATTGCGATCGCCTTGATTCCACTAACTTATCCAACTCCTCAATTAACTTGGAATCTCCACTTACAATTAAACGCCGCACTTCATCAAACTCTAGAAAAAAGATATCTCCCGTTTTCTGGAGTAAGCCGGACTTTAACCAAATTTTCTCTAAAGCTACAAAACTCCAACGCAATTCAGCCAAAAGCCGGGAATAAACTTCGGTAACTCGTCCTTTGATATCTACACGCCGTTGCACAAATCCACGTTTGCGCTTACCCGCAAAAATGCTATTAATCGCGTCTTTAGCGCCTGATTGTGGTTCGTTACCCTGCATTAACTGCACAAACATTTGCTTAATCATCTGGGGATTTTCCCGCCAGGTGGGAACGGAAATATCAGTTCCCACTTCACTTAAATAGCCGTAATCCTGAAGCAACTCGTCAAATTCTTGCAGGATCTTTTCTCCGTCTGGGGTTTGCTTTAATTGCTCAAATACTTGCTGTGGCTCAAACTCAAGCAATACTTGCTTGGCATCTGTTGCTATTGCACTCAGCGATCGCAATGCCGCTACCTCTGGAGTAACGCTATTATCAATTTGCCCATCCTTCACCCGAAAAATCGCCTGCCGCAGAGCAGCACTCAAGGGAGCTAAAATGCTGTAATACGTTCCTCGATGCAGCAACTCTAGAATAGAGTCAATTCTTGCCAACAGCTTAACTGGTTCCAAGTTCTCTGCATTTTCCTGCGCCAACTCCGACAAACCAGGAACGAAGCGTTTGTGATAATCTTCCTTGAAGTCCTTTTCTAAACTTAATTCCCGCCTTAGCAACTTTCCTAGTCCTGGCAAATTCTCCCAGGTAGACTGCAAGGATGGTTTACTCAATTTAGCTCCTCTGGTTAAAAATTCCAGACTTTCCGGCGGCAATCCCATACGGAGAAAGATATTCCCTAAGAGAGATGCATTAAAGTAGGCTCTGGAATAGTGCAGAGTTGCTGTTTCATTAAAATCTAACCCCAAGGCGCGATCGCCCAAAACTAGAGTAAAAAATTCCCCCCACACTCCACAAGTTAATGGACGATTAATTGACCATGTTAAGGGGTGAATTACTCCGGGGATCACTTCGGCAGCGATTTTGCGTGTCCAGATGGGCAGTAAAGTAGTGATTGGTCGAGATTGCAACACCCACAGAGTTTGTCCGTCGTAACTCCATTCAATATCTTGAGGAGTGCCATGATAACGTTTTTCGAGTTGGTAGGCTAGGTATGCAACTTGCTTAATTAATGCTTGTGGGATTCGTCCTTGACCCTCTAATTGTACAGAGGAAGAATTTTCTGTTTCAATGACAAAAGCGCGATATTGTTCTGGTGTAACTTTTCCCGAAACGACTTGTGTTGGGCTGCCTGGAAGGGCTTCAATAATGATCGCATCACCTTGCTGAGTAATGGGATCGCGGCTGAAAGCAACGCCAGAATATACACTTTGGACTTGTTGTTGAATCAACACAGCCATTGCTGTATCATTTAAGCCGCGATCGCGCCGATATTGCACGGCAGATGGATGATTGTAGGAAGCTTGAACTTGGGCGATCGCTGATTGCAATGCCTCTGAGCTGGTAACATTTAAAACTGTTTCATACTGCCCAGCAGCCGAAGCCTGTTCTGAGTCTTCTCCAATGGCAGAAGAACGCACCACTAAGGGAGATAATTCTGATGGTTGGAGAAATTCTGTCAATCCTTCAGGATCGTCGATTGGAGCAAGTACCCACCCCTTCGGCACTGGATAACCCCAGCGCTTAATTTGAGATAATGTAGCCGCTTTTTCTCCGACAATGGCAGCATCCAACTCTTCATCTAAAGAAACCATCGCGCGGTCGCCACGTAAAAATTCCAACATCGCAAGAGATTCTGTTTGTGCCTCTTGGGCTGGCAGATTCATATCATCTGGAATTTTTGCATAAATCCAGGCCATTAAACCAGCCAAGACCACAGCAGCAAAGATTCTGGGGTAATCGCTAATATGCAGAACTATTACAAACAGAGGAAAGAGAAGCAAAACCCCAAATTTGACTACCTGTCTCGATTGCAGAATTGTAAAGCTAATACCTGCAAAGAAAGATACAAATACTGCCACTAATGGGTCATGTACAACAAATCCCCAGACGACATTTGTCGTACCTGCTCCTTTGCCTATCCAGTATCTACCTATTACCAGAGCAATGAGGGCAATCAATTCCCAAAACGATCCCTCTGGGAAGAAAAGGCGGGTGAGTAAGACTGCTGCAATTCCTTTAAAAGCTTCTGACAAGACTGCCAGAATTCCTACAAACCTACCGCCATGATAAAAAGCAGCTGATACACTAATGTTTTTTGTACCAACTTCTGATAATTGCTTGCGCGTTAACGCGTAAGTTATCCATGCAATCAGGGGTAATCCGCCCAAGAGGGGGCAGGCGATTAAAATAACTAAGACACCCCAAGGTTCAAACATTCTGGATTTTGGATTTTAGATTTAAATTTTCCATCTAAAACCTCAAATCTAAAATCTAAAGTTTTTCTGAAATTTTTGATGGTTATAAAGGCGTTTTTATTTACTAGTTCCTGGATGGACACTTGGCTACGACGGAAACCGTTTAAGACAAGTGTCCTTCTAGGTTACTAATGGTTTTAGTTTAGCGCATAGGCAGCTTGCAGCGCCCAAATTATGAGAGCAGCGATCGATCCCAGAAGCAACACGGTAGAGATAGTGACTACTTTTGGGGAATCTGCACCCTCAAATTTCATAATTCCGCGATTTAAGTCGGACATAGCTTTGTAATCCTCTGTTGTTGGAGCATGAAACATTTGTCCGTTTTGATTGTAGTCCTTCTATTTACGGATGATGTTAAATTCCTCCTATTATTTTGTTTCTGCTTGGCAATTTTTCCATCACCACAATTGCTTAGTTCTTTGGAGGTATTAGTCCTATTTTTACAATGATGAGGCATAGGGCATGGGGAACAAGCAGAGGGCAAAGCTGAAAATGCTAAGGATTTTGTAACTAAATTACAATATGTACTAAAATCAAGGACTTGAGTAACAAAGAGAGCAATCATGGCATCCATCCGCGAGTTGCACCAACAACTGGTTAAAAAAGAACGTTCTGCCGTTGAAATTACCCAAGAAGCTTTAGACCGCATTCAAGCGTTAGAGCCGAAATTGCACAGCTTTTTATGTGTTACGGCAGAACGGGCATTAGAGCAGGCGGGTGCTGTAGATGCCAAAATTGCTGCCGGAGAAGAAATTGGGCTGCTAGCAGGCATTCCTGTTGGGATCAAGGACAATTTATGTACTAAGGGAATCCCTACCACCTGTGCCTCTCGGATTTTAGAAAATTTCGTGCCGCCTTATGAATCGACTGCGACGCAAAAACTGGCCGATGCTGGGGCAATAATGGTAGGCAAAACTAACTTAGATGAGTTTGCGATGGGTAGTTCCACAGAAAACTCTGCCTACCAAGTCACGGCTAATCCTTGGGATTTGTCACGAGTTCCAGGTGGTTCTTCTGGGGGTTCTGCGGCGGCGGTGGCGGCTCAAGAATGTGTAGTTGCTCTCGGTTCTGATACTGGCGGTTCGATTCGGCAACCGGCATCTTTTTGCGGTGTGGTGGGAATGAAACCGACTTATGGTTTGGTTTCCCGTTATGGTTTGGTGGCTTACGCTTCATCTTTGGATCAAATTGGGCCATTTGGAAACACAGTAGAAGATGCGGCAATATTATTAAGTGCGATCGCAGGTTACGATCCCAAAGATTCCACCAGCCTTAAAGTTGGCATTCCCAACTACGCCGCCAGCTTAAAACCAGACTTCAAACCCAGAGGTCAGCTAAGAATTGGCATCATCAAAGAAACTTTTGGTGAAGGTTTAGACTCTGTTGTGGAACAAGCTGTTACCAAAGCAGTAGACCAACTACAAAGTTTGGGAGCAGAGATTCATATAATTTCCTGTCCTCGCTTTCGCTATGGCTTACCCACCTACTACATCATCGCCCCATCAGAAGCGTCAGCAAACCTAGCTCGTTACGATGGCGTTAAATATGGTTACCGCGCTCCTGATGCCGATAATTTGTTATCGATGTACACTCGCACCCGTGCCACTGGTTTTGGTACAGAAGTCAAACGCCGGATTATGATCGGTACTTACGCACTTTCGGCTGGCTATTACGATGCTTATTACCTGAAAGCGCAAAAAGTCCGCACCCTGATTAAGCAAGACTTTGAAAAGGCTTTTGGCTTAGTTGATGTGTTAGTTTGTCCCACATCCCCCACTACAGCATTCAAAGCAGGGGAAAAAACTACTGACCCCTTGAGTATGTATTTAACTGACTTGATGACTATTCCTGTGAATCTTGCTGGTTTACCTAGTTTAAGTTTGCCATGCGGTTTTGATGATCAGGGGCTACCGATAGGATTACAGCTAATTGGCAATGTGCTGCGAGAAGACCTACTGTTTCAAGTAGCTTACGCTTATGAGCAATCCACTACTTGGCATCTGCGTAAACCGCAAATATCTTGAAATTGGGCATTGGGGAAGAGGCAGAGGGGCAGGGTGCGGGGTGCAGAGGGGAAAACTTTTCTCCCTTGCTCCCTGCTCCCTGCCTCCGTTGCTCCCCTGCTCCCCCATCTCCCCCACTCACTGATTACTGACCATTGACTGTTGACCATTGACTTCTGGAGTCAGAGATTCAGATGTAATTTGTGGTGGATTAAGTATATATAAAAGACCCGTAGATGCAGCTACTAATAATAGAATGTAGGTGAGGGCAAGAGGTATGTATGTATTTGATTTGTTGTCTGAATTATTATGATCATTCTTGGAGTCTTGACGGACTACATTGCTTATAAGACTATGTGATAAAGCATTTCCATCCAGTCCTAAAGCATCTCCATAGCGACGGATGAATCCTTGAATGAAAATAGGCTCAGGCAATTCTTCAAATCGTTCTTCTTCTAAAGCTTGCAAAACACCTGCTCGAATCAGTGTTCTTGCGGCTATTTCTTCTATACATATAGATTTTTCTTGTCTTACTTGTCGCAATTGTGTGGTTATTTCTTTTAGCTGCTCTACTTGAGCTTGGTTTAAGAGCGTCACTGTCTTCTCCTGTATGGGCTAATTCTCTATTCATATAGTGAGAAGACTTAAATATGCATACGTATTTTTACTGAATAATTGATTTTAGGGTAAAATCTTTTGAGAATGCTTGAAATCTAATTATAAAAATGCTACAGCTACTTTTGCTAAGTAATTTCCTTGTTAATATAGACACTTTGTATTCTACAAAAAGTTAGGGCATGAAATTTAATAAACTGCAATTTATAATACAAGTATTTCCCCAACTGCTATTTTGGGGTGGAATCATTGCAGCGATCGTATACTTTGCCATCTGTATATTTCTTTTTATTGGGCAACCTCGGTTCATTTTCTTTCCCTCTGCTGTCATTGAAAAGACCCCAGAGTTTTTTAATCTCCCTTACAAAGAGGTTTGGTTACCTGTACCAGTTAAAACAGGCAAGGTAGAACACATTCACGGTTGGTGGATAGAAGCCAAGCAACCTAATGCTAAGGTGTTGCTATACTTACACGGAAACGGTATCAATATTGGCGCAAATATAGCTCATGCTAATCGGTTTCATCAGCTAGGGTTTTCGGTATTGCTGATTGATTATCGGGGTTATGGTCGCAGTGAGGGGATGTTTCCCAACGAAAAGCGTGTTTATGAAGATGCATTCACAGCTTGGAATTACTTAGTGCAGCAACAAGAGATTCTACCTAGCCAAATTCTTCTTTATGGACATTCTCTTGGGGGCGCAATAGCCATCGACTTAGCAGTGAAACAGCCACAAGCTGCTGGTTTGATTGTGGAAAGCTCTTTTACATCTATCCGCGATGTAATAACTTATCGAAACGTATTTTGGATGTTTCCTGTGGATTTAATCTTGACACAACGGTTTAATTCCATTAAAAAATTGCCAAAGTTAAAAATGCCAGTTTTATTCATTCATGGCGTTGCTGATTCGACTGTACCTTCTTTCATGAGTCAAAAATTATATGCTGTTGCTCCCGAACCAAAGCAACTATTATTGGTTCCAGGAGCAGATCATAATGACACAGCAGTAATTGCCGGTTTGCAATATTTGCAATGGGTAGAGTCTTTTTTTGAAAAAGTGTGATCTAGTAGATATTCCCTTTGGGTGCGATTATTGTCATAATACGTATCTTCATAAAGAGTAATATTAAAGACTTATTTCAGATATTTATGGAAATAATCATTAGACTTGTCGCTAAATTCTGCAAAAAAAATTACAGATTCATCACCGAAATGAAATATGCTGTAACTATTCAAGCAAACTTGATTATAAGTTTTAGGATTAAATTAGAAGATTTCTAAATACCTTTTATTAGTTACATATGTTTCAACGAGTTTTGATTTGCACAGACTTTTCCGACGGTTTACATCGTTTAAGACATTTTGTTTCTAGTCTTGCGCTTACAGGGATAAAGCAAATAGTTTTTCTGCACACTGTTCCATTATCGGAAAGAGGCATTGTTCCACAAGTCGATAGTGAAAAAATAGAACAAGCTCAAACTCGATTCGCAGAAGCTGTTGGCGAAAGCCCCACTGATGTAGAAGTAAAAATAGAAGTTCAATCGGGAAAGCCTGTTGATACTATCCTTAATGTTGCCCAAACCTATCGATCTCAATTGATTATCTTGGGTTCTCAAAGCCGCAGCTTATTCACGGAAAAATTGGTGGGTAGTACAATGGCTAACTTATCTCGTCGAACACCTATTCCCTTACTGGTACTGCGTCCTCAGTTAATCGCTGCTTATACTTCTGAGGAATTAATACTCCGTTGTCAGCACCTTTTCCGTTCTTTGCTAGTTCCCTACAACGGTACTCAAGAGGCAGATTATTTGGTACAACAAGTAAAGCAATTGGCTCAACAACAATCTGGTAAATATCTACAACAATGCAAGCTTTGCTGGGTTTTAGAAGATACTGGTCGTCGAGAAATACCAAGGAAAATCCTACCACAGCAGGCTGAACAAACTCTGTCTCAGATTAAAGCTGATTTGGAGGGGATAAATTTACAAGTAGAGATAGAAGTTCGGGAAGGATACTCTGTTACCGAGATTTTAGAGGCGGCTGCAATGGGTGATATTAGTGCGATCGCAGTCTCTTCAGGAACGATAGGTAAACTCCAAGAATGGTTGGTTTCCAGTTTTACAGCTGAATTATTACGTTTTAGCTGGTATCCCGTACTCTTTTTTCCAAGCCAACGTGGCTAAACCTGTGCCACAGACTTACTAGCCGCTATCACTGTTAACCCATATCTACGACTGCCACAAAACCTAACTCTTGGAGAGGCTGCGCCCTAAGCGTAGCTATGCCGCAGGCTTTACAGCAGAGCTACGTGACTACCGGAGGCATCGCTTGTAGTTTGGTACAGTTGCTTACTTCAAAAATCTTCATCAAAATTCTATTCCGATATATCGTGATATATTGCGATATATCGTATATTAGAGAAAGTTGATTTGAGATTGATTTATGTTTAGACATTTTCGGTCACGCTTTGGGACACCTGCATGGGCAGGAGTTAGCAAAGACGATTCATTGCTTGTCAAGTCTTGGTTTGGGCATGGTAAGCATCATGGTAAAGATCATGACAAACATTTTGGCAATGAAATGTTTGGTCGTGGTTGGGGAGATGAATATCGGACTCGTCGGGGTGACATCAAGTTCATCCTGCTGGAATTGTTATCCGAGCATCCTAGTCATGGTTACGACCTGATCAAAGATGCGGAAACTCGCTATGGTGGTTTCCGTCGCCTCAGTCCTGGCTCGGTGTATCCAACACTCCAATTGCTGGAGGAAGGTGGTTATCTCAAGAGCGCACAAGAAGGTGGCAAGCGGATTTATACGATTACCGATGAGGGTAGACAATTATTAGCAGAACGTTCCCAACAGAATACTTCAGACTCTCCTTGGGATACCTTCAAAAGCTTCGTAAAAGGTAAGCCTCAAGAGTTTATTGAGTTGCGGAATGCTGCAACAGAATTAGCTGCTGTTGTGGTGCAGGTTGCTCGTAGTGGCAATGTGGAGCGAATAAATCGGGTGCGTGAGCTTTTAGAGCAGGTTAAACGGGAAATTTACGCAATTCTCGCCCAAAAATAAGTAGAAACGGCTTAATAAATTCGCGTCTCTACTCTCCATGTTCTAATATTTTGCGCTTACAAGTTAGAAGCGATCGCACTTAAATCTGGCTCAATGAGTGAGTTGAGCAATGTCCACAACTGCAAATCAGTAAAATCTGGAATTGCCATAAATGCACCGACTTCCTGCAATACTTGGGGATCATGGGTGGAGGCGATGCCAATAGTGCGGATATGTGCGCCCACCGCCGCCCGAATCCCAGAGGGAGAGTCTTCTAAAGCGATCGCTTCCTCTGCTGTAATAGCCAAATTATTTAGGGCGACTTGGTAGGGTGCAGGGTCAGGTTTACCTGCTACACAATCATCCGCTACAACAACTGTATGGAAAGCTTCTTTTATTCCCAAAACATTTAGCATAAATTCTGCATTTAATCTAGGAGCATTAGTTACTAATGCGCGTTTTAACTGATGTGTCTCTGTCCATTTTAATAGTTCAGAAAATCCATTTAGCGGTTTGAGATGCGGGGCAAGTTTGCGGAAAAGCGCCTCTTTTTCGTCTGCAAATTTTTGCCCTTCTGCTGTTGATAATTGTGGCAGAATGTCTTTGACAATTTCTGGATTTAGCCGCCCACTAATTCTGGATTTATAAAATGTTTCGTCAATTTCTACGCTGTAATTTAACAGCATTTCCTGCCAAGCTTGGTAGTGTATAGGGTCAGTATTGACAATAGTGCCGTCTAGGTCAAAGAGAATTGCAGCTAGCATGATTTTTGGGTAAAATGTAAATAATTGTTAACTTAATTTAAATAGTTTACATTGTTTTTTTGTCTTTATACAGCGTAAAAAGCTATAAATTAATCTGCTAAATCCTAAAATCTATACCTGATAGGACATATAAGAGCAAACAGGTAGAGCCTCTTAATAGACTGCCGTATAATTGATAACCTTCAATGTAAGCAAATGCTAGCCGATCCAAACTTTTTTCGCGTTGATGATTTATTAGTGCAGATTTACAACTCTGAAGTCGAAATGGCTCAGAATGTTGCCGAAATCGCGCAAAAGCATTTACAACAAGTTCTGCAACAACAGGATACAGCTGCTGTATTGTTAGCAACAGGTAACTCTCAACTCAAATTTCTTGATGCTTTGATTGCATTGGGTGGTGTAGATTGGTCACGAATTATTCTGTTCCATCTAGATGAATATTTGGGAATTACTGCTGACCATTCTGCCAGTTTCCGGCGCTATATGCGAGAACGTGTAGAAAAACGGGTTGTTCCTAAGCAATTTAATTATATAGAAGGTGATGCATTGCAACCAGTAAACGAGTGCGATCGCTACACCAAACTATTGCAAGCGCAACCAATAGACTTATGCTGTCTTGGTATTGGCGAAAATGGACATTTGGCTTTTAACGATCCAGCAGTAGCAAATTTTCAAGATCCTTACAGTGTGAAACTAGTGAAACTGGATATAGTGAACCGTCAGCAACAAGTAAGCACAGGCCACTTTCCGAATCTAGAAACTGTTCCACAATATGCTTTTACTGTCACTATCCCGACTATTTGTTCAGCTAAAAAAATTATCTGCCTCGCTCCAGAAAAACGTAAAGCAAATGTGGTTAAAGCAATGTTGCAGGGTTCTATAAATACAGACTGTCCAGCTTCTGTTCTGCGTCAACAACCCCAAGCGACGTTATTTTTAGATGTCAATTCTGCAAGTTTGCTGTCGTGAAGATGAATTAGGGACTGGAATTAGGATTACGGAAATAGTAAGATATAATCCTAATAAACACATACTGTTAGCAGTATTAAATGCTGCCATCAAGAGAAAGTGCATCCCCCTCCTAGCACCAATCAAAAAAAAACCTTGACCTTTTCTTAGTATGCGGACTCCAAAGTTTAGGGCAACACTGTGTTGCAGTCCTAAAGGAGTACGATGTTAAAGTTAGCGCCATTGATGATGTCCAGTCCGAACATTGGGAAGTCCCAGAAGTACCAAGTTTATTAGAAAAGTTAATCATAGGAGATTGCCGCAAGCCTTGTGTTTTAGAGCAGGCAGGTATAAGCCAGTGTCGTTCAATACTTTTAGTGACAAGAAATGAGCGGATAAACATAGAAGCTGCCTTTGCAGCACGCCGACTTAATCCGCACGTTCGTCTAATTGTCCGTTCTGACAAACAAAATTTTAACAAACTCTTATGGGAAAATCTGGGCAATTTTGTTGCCTTTGAGCCTACCCATCTCTCAGCTCATGCCTTTGCTCTGACAGCCCTCGGCTCTGAAGCTATTGGATATTTCACTTTAGAGGGGCAACTATTGCAGTGTCATTGTAGGGGCACAATATCATATTGTGCCCCTACCTACGCGTCTCATTAAGCACTGTAATAGCCTGAAATGGTCACAAATGCCGACTGTACGGCTTCTATCTACAGTGTGGTAATACTATCTACGAGTGCTTGTTACTTCATTAGGATCTCTATAAGCCTGGACTTTTTCGCGCTTACCAGTCAGACCTGCTAAACCGGCTAAACCAAGTAAACCTAGCCAACCCCAATCGAAACCGCGATCGCTAGTTCTATCGGCAGTTGTGACACCTGTATTCCTATTAGTACCTGTTGTGTCAGTGCCTGTAGCATCAGTGCCTGTAGTTCCAGTGCTTGTTGTGTCAGTACCTGTTGTACCAGTGCCTGTAGTTCCAGTGCCTGTTGTACCACTACCTGTTGTGTCAGTACCTGTTGTACCAGTGCCTGTAGTTCCAGTGCCTGTAGTTCCAGTGCCTGTTGTACCACTACCTGTTGTACCAGTACCTGTGGTTCCAGTGCCTAAACCAGAACCTGAGCCAGTGCCTGTGGTTCCAGTGCCTAAACCAGAACCTGAGCCAGTGCCTGTGGTTCCAGTGCCTAACCCAGAACCTGAACCAGTACCTGTGGTTCCAGTGCCTAAACCAGAACCTGAGCCAGTGCCTGTGGTTCCAGTGCCTAACCCAGAACCTGAGCCAGTACCTGTGGTTCCAGTGCCTAAACCAGAACCTGAGCCAGTACCTGTGGTTCCAGTGCCTAACCCAGAACCTGAGCCAGTACCTGTGGTTCCAGTGCCTAAACCAGAACCTGAGCCAGTACCTGTGGTTCCAGAACCTAAACCAGAACCTGAGCCAGTACCTGTTGTTCCAGCGCCTGTTGTTCCAGCGCCTGAGCTACTGCCACTACTAGCACCTCCGCTGCCGGAGCCTCCGCTTTGGGCAAAAGCAGAAGGAGGTAACGATACAGAAGCGAAACTCATGGCAAAGACAGTAGCCAAAACAGCTTTAGATAAATCGAAAGGCTTCATACTTATGGTTCCTTTTATGTTTTAGATTTCCGTGGTTGATTGATTTTCAAAACCGATATTGTCTACTCAATTCACTGCTAAATTAGAGGAGTTTTGACAATACAGTAGAGTCTTTCATCTAATTTATTTTGGAAAAGTTGAAAGCATTTGAAGCTTCCACAACAACTTACTATTCGTCATATTCAAACTAATTCATAATCAGTAATCATTAATTGTATGATATGATTGTGAACTTATTAGCAAACCCACTTGTTCACAAAACCAAGGAATAATAATATTTATTTTTCATAAACTTACATTCACTTGCATCTTAATTTATAATTACCTAATTGTGAATTATTTTGCCATTCCCTATTCAAGATAGCTGCTAGTCTTTTATCTGCCTTCTACCATAAGAGTATAAAAGTTCTATCGCAAGAATTAATTTCGCATTAAACTTAGTTGATTAACGTGAAGATAATGAAATTTTTTCGAGCTTGCAATTAGATAAGCATACCTCAAGATAAACACAATCTTCACACTGAGGATTTTTTCCTGGATTGGTACATCCACAGGGAGGGTTTACAAAACAATCAGCAGGATCTTTATGTGTTTGAAATTTTTTGAATACAAAGTACAAAGCTGCTTCTTGTAAGCAAAAAACAAAATCTTTAACCATAAAATTTCTACCAATTATAGTGAATTTAAGGATTTGTTAGTTACTTATTTAGATTCATTAACTAAGTATGTAATAATAAATAAAACTATGCTATGTATTAATGTAGAACTAATTAAATGAAATGGCCCCTTATAAATAGCGATTAAAGCCATAGATAGAAGATATGACGTTTAGCTTGCTTTCCCAAAAATTCAGTAAAACCTTTTATTTATTCACATCTACCTACTTGATAATTACAAGCGATCGCTAAATCAAAAAGTATTGTTGACTTACCAAAACTAATTAGTTTATTTGACATTATTCTTAGTTAAGCTTAAATCAACTATAATTTTAAAGGTGCCAGATGCTATCAACAGTTGAGACTACATTAAGAATACTCTACAATTCTATTTCACCTGATAGATTCTAACTTCATACTCCAGATGTGCATTACATTAGACTTAAGGAATATTTTATTGTCAGTTCTAATGACTGATATCAATCCTTTGCGCGTCGTTTTAGCTCGTATGGAGTTAATTATTTGCTTCACCACGTTACTTAGAAGGCATTTGAAGAATTCGGATCATCCGCCCTGATGGTTCAAAAAGTGCATAACAGCTTATTCAGTTGATTACACTTTCTCTTTAGGTGGTGTTGCGATACCGCGCTTAACTAGACTCGCTTCAAGTTCCTTAATGAATTTTAAGTCTTCCTCCAATAGAGGCTGGCTTTCGCTAAAAGAAAAGTCCTTACTTACAGAGGGATTTTTCTCAAGGAAAGCAAATGCTTGCCGAAATTGACGCGGATTTGCTTTAATTAGCGAGTCAAAGTGACAGGGAATAATCTGCTGAAAATCCCAACTTGCAACTCTATCAGCCCAGTCGAGGACTTGTCTTGGTGCTTGCGGAAGAATGAGGATTTGCAGAATCGGTGCGACAAATGGTCGCCCCCGACCTCGTAAAGCATCGAATGCCTGCTTCCAGGTTTCTTGCCAGCGAAAAGGAAATAAACCAAAGTATGCTTTTAGCGATCGCTGTGGTGCTTTAAGAGCATCACGAAACATCTGTCCGATTGCAGTAACTTCTAGGGCACTTGGACGTAAGTAAAGCGCAAACAATGAAATTCGTTGCCATCCCTTGCGGCGGTTGTCTTCATTGTCCTCGACCGTCTCCAAGGCGTTTTCCCTTGCATGAAACAGCAGGGGATAAGGATCTAATTGTATGATTTCTGGTGGATCTTCCGGTACAGAAAGTATAGAATCGGTTACAAGCAGAGTGCGCGATCGCTTGTGAAATACTGCAACTTCTGCAAAAGATCCTCGTCCCAAATTGATATCCAATATTGCATAGTCAAACTCCAGAGCGAAGGGAGCAAGGCTTGAGTCCTCTGGCAGTTCTTGAGTTCGTTTTTGGGGAAAGCCTAGCCAACTAAGCGGCAGGTTGAACGGGAAACTCCACTGGTGCGGCGCAACAAAGACTTGTGCTTGAGGAAAGCGGCGAGAAAAGGGGCCAACGAAGACTTTATGCTCCAGACCAGAACTGGTTGGCAGTACGATGTACTTAACTTCACCGTGCTTTGCTACCAACTCATTAACTAAGCGGATACACTCAGTTGTTGGAGCGACAGGTGCATAGACCAGAAGTCCTCCGGCAGCGAGCTTGACGATAGTCATGCGAATCGGCACGATGGTGTAGAGAATACCGTGAAGCTGATCGAATGTCCAGATAGTGTCAAAAACTATTTCCTTGCGAAGTGTCCGCCGCCTGCCGTAGGGATAGAGTGGGACAGTAGCCCAGAATGGCCATGACCAATCTTTTGGGTGGTTCATCGTCGTTCCATTGTCCTGGCGTGGGCCAGTTGTGAGAGTGCTGTAGTTGCAGCAAGACTGACATAGCACACTTGTCGGGCGAGAGCAACTAGTTAGAATTAAAATTATAACGCATCTTAACGTAAGCGATCGCTGTGCAAAAGCTCTCACATTGCCGCAGGCTGGTGTAGCATTCGATGACCTACACTGCTACCAACAAATCGCACACCACAGACGTACACCCACTAAGGGACTTCCAAATAAAATAATCAATAGCTTTAGTGGGCAGGGGAAGCAGGGAGAGAAGAACAGTACTTACGCACTCAGATCCCCCAACCCCCTTAAAAAGGGGGCTTTAGAAGTTCCCCCCTTAAAAAGAGGGGCTAGGCGGGATCTAGGTTTCAGGCTTCAGTGCGTAAGTCCTAAAGAAATCGGACAGTCCTATTGAACGCAGGAATTGAGTAATTTAATTTTTGGATGTCCCTAAACAAAGCGACCGCTTGATTGTTTGCGTTGAATCCCAATCACACTTGGACGCGGTGGTCCGTCAGAATTCCCTTCAATGTTACTGGGCCAATTACTACCACGAGGTACACTGCGTTTTTGAGTAAACAAAGTACCATCCAAGTTCAAAATCTCAATATCTCGGCTGAGAGTTTGCTGAGGGGTGAATGGTACTTCTTCTCCAGGATGCTGCACTGAAATAATCAGTGTATCGCCAACAAAAGTAGGCCCGGTCAACTCACAGCGTGGTGGCCCATAAGCAAAAGGTACAACTTCCCCAGCATCAGGGCCACTGGTGGGAATGAAGAAAAGAAAGTTATTGCCAAAAACCCCAATCAGGTTAGAAGTTCTGACATTAAAATTAGAATCATCCACACTGGGTGAGTTAGAACCCACTACCCGATGGTCTACCCGTAATACTTCTGGGTTAGCGCCTGTGGTGAAACCATTGTGGGCTTCAGTAGACATATCAGTGACACCCCAAATGTTACCTTGGCTATCAAATGCTAAGTTATCTACATTAGCAAAGCCATCTCCCGGTTCTGCTCCCGCTTCACCACCTTTAGCAAATCGCTGCCAACGGAAGGTTGTACCTGTACCATCAGCACTATCTTCGATAATTTTAAAAAGTTCACCAGAAGGTTGTGCAGCGTTGACATTAGAACTGTACTTGGAAACCACAAAGATTCGAGAATCAGGATATCCATCTCCTGATGGCGCACCGTCTGTGTAAGCAATAAAGACTTCATTAGGATTTCTGGGGTTGATTTCCAAATCTTCAGGACGAGCCGTTGCAGTTCCGCCGATGAGATTAGCAGCTAAAAAAGCATCAACCAGCACTGCACCCTGACTCGTGTAGAAATCTGACAACTTCTTACCCTTGTAAGCAGGTAAAGCTTCAGTCTCACCATAAGAGCTAATAGTTCCGGCTGAATCAATAACTGTCTGTATCGTGACAATAATTGACCCACCATTTTCAGTTTGTCCTAAAATCCCACTGCGCTTTGGTAGCCGAGTATTACCATTATTAGAAGCCTGTCCCAATGCAGCAATTTCTACAGAAGCAAGAGTTGAAGGTGGAATCGGATTTGTCGGCGTATTTAGTTTGAGAGGAATCCATTGCCCTGTACCGTTGGGATTGTAACGGGCGACATATAGAGTGCCGCTTTCAAATAAGCGACTATTGTTTTTATCAGTGGGATTTGTAACTGTACCAGAACTGACAAACTTCCAAGTGTGTCCCCCGCGCCGATCATCTCCCATATAACCCACTAATGGTTTTCCAGCTTTCGCACGCACAGCGATATTTTCATGACGGAAGCGACCTAAAGCAGTATGTTTGCGTGGGCGGAAACTGGGGTTAGCTGGATCAATTTCTACCATCCAGCCGTATTTTTCGCCAACTAAGCCAAATGTAGCGCCTGTTGTGCCTTCGATGTAGCTTGTTTGTGTGCCATTGGGCTTGACAAGTTCCTGAACTCCTACAAAAGAGCTTGGACTGGCTTGAAAGTTTTCTTCAGCCGACAATACAGTTCCCCAAGGAGTTGTACCGCCAGAACAGTTAAATCCGGTGCCGATGATTTTGTTACCTAGTCCGTCAGAACTGAGGGGGAAAACTTCTGTCGCACTTGGCCCAGTACCAATCAAATAATTGTTGTCTCCTCGCTGGTAACTTTTGCCACCCCAAGATGTGATGTTTTTATAATTATCAGTGCGATCGCGATTAATTGCTAAACCAGAAAGTCCGTGGATGCGGCGGTTATTCGGGTCACGAACCACAGCAAAGCGGCCACTGCGATTTGGACGGGCAATCCGCACAACAGAGCCACCGATGTTATACATGAATTCACCTAAGACTTCGATATTAGTTCTGTCTTCTGGTAAATCTCGACCAATGATTAGGGGGTAAGATGTGGGGAATCCTCCTAAACCGCTATCAGTTAAGAAGCCAGGTACAGTTGTAGAAAATGGGTAAGAGATGTATTCGTGATTGTTCCAAAGGTAGCCATCATTGGGGCTTCTACCATCAGTAGGAATAAAACTTGTGTAGTCGCTATTGTAGCCAAAGTAATCTTCTTGATTTGGAAAAACGCGATCGCCCCAACTCACAATTACATACCGTTCGTATTCCGGTGGAACCACAACATCATCTACTATGCTATAGCTACTTAACTGGGCATTAGCAGAGGGTTGTAATACATTTCCTTGCCCAATTCCTGTTGGTAAGTAGCTTGTTTGTTGTGTGTAAATCGGTAAAGGATGGGGCAACCGAATTGGGGTAAATTTTAAGGGTTGAACCGCATTAGCAGCATTAGCGCCCAAAAGTTTTTCTCCAAAAGCAGGAACTAGGACAGTTGCACCAGCGCTTGCACCGAAGAAAGCGAGTAACTGTCTACGTGTAAAATTAGTCATTAGGTTACCTCTTGTTAGGAATAGCGGAAATAATTAGCCTAAAACTTTTACAATTTCTTCTCTAGAAATGATAAATTTTATCCATCGTTATCAGATATTTCGACTATTTGCTGCATCTAGTAACTCGGATTTTCAGCAAATTGATATTAAAAAAGATGCAGATATAGCAATAGTTAATATTATTCTGGAGACTTGCTAATTACTTTTAATTTTGCAACTATTCGGCATAAAGAATATTAATTTACATTCATAACTATGTAGGTATACCTTTACCAATCACATCAATCTGAAGAAATAACTATATTTCTATCTCAAGGATGTTTGTTGGATAATTTTCTATTTTTAACGTTTACTTAAAATTTTGTTAACCTTCTGCTTTTTAATTTGAGTTATAGAAAAATGTATAGATACCTTTTGCAGTAAATTTTTATGTAAATACCTATGAAAAATACAGTATTGAAAGTTGAAGCTAAAAATTAAGGAGTAAATAATGAATATAGTTGTTTCTGCTACTGTTAGTATCTTTGCAAGTTTGGCTCTACCTACTGCTGCTCTAGCTGCAATCTTCAACGGTGGCTTTGAAAATAGCTTTGAGAGTTGGCAAACGTTAGGCGATTACAGAATAGAAACTTCAGCTTTCGGGAGCAAAACAGTAGAAGGAAATTCTCAAGCTTTTCTATCAACTGCTTATAATGAAGTGGTTGGTGTCGACGAAAATGGTGGAGAAGTTATAGGAGGAAGTGCCGCTCCTGCTGCCTACATCACAGGCATTGCTGAAAACTCATTAGAGAACTTTTTAGATGTATCATCTTTCTTTGGAGAAGGCTTACTAGCAGATGCGATTGAGGGTTCTGCTATTAAACAAACATTCAAAGTACAAGCAGGAGAAACTTTATCTTTTGCTTGGAATTTCCTCACCAATGAATCAATTGGCGATAATAGCAATCCTGATTTTAATGATTTCGCTTTCGCAACTGTGAGTAATAATTCTCAAAACTTATTTTTTAGATTAGCAGATACCACTACAGATTTTTTGGCTAGAGATTCTGATTCTAAGTTTTTTGAAGAAACCGGATTTAAAACTTTTTCCTTTACCCTACCAACTGATGGAGAATATACTTTAGGTGTTGGGGTTGTAGATGTAGGTGAACCAACAATCATTTCAGGGCTGCTTGTTGATAAGGTACAAGCTGTTCCCGAAACAAATTCAACAGTCAGTTTGTTAGTTTTGGGAATTGTAGGAGTATTTTCTGCGCTCAAATATAGTCAGAAATCGCGCTATTAGTTTAGGTAGAAAATTAGGATCTTATTAGAATAATCAACGCTTAACCTGATTGCAAAGAAGCATTAAAGTTGAGCTGTTACACTTTGCTGTGATCCAAACGCGACAATAAGGGGAGTATATGCAGAACTTGAACATCGAGCGCTTGCTATCAAGTCGGGTGAGACGGCGACAAGTTTTGATTGGGACTGGAGCCTTAACTGGTTTGGCGATCGCCAATCAATGGCCTAACAAAGTTCTCGCCCAGCCCCGATTTTCTAATTATCCCTTTAGTCTGGGTGTCGCTTCCGGTGAACCACTCCCAGATAATGTAGTGCTGTGGACACGTTTAGCTCCCGATCCGCTCAATGGTGGTGGGATGCCGTCATATAATGTTCCAGTGCAGTGGCAGGTTGCTACCGACGAAAAGATGCAGCAAGTCGTCCGCAGCGGCACACAGATGGCTACTCCAGAATTTGGCCACTCTGTCCATGTAGAAGTGCAGGGACTACAACCTGCCCGTTGGTACTGGTATCGCTTCAAAGTAGGTAATCAAGTCAGTCCTATTGGGCGGACTCGTACTGCTCCCAACCCGCGCGATCGCGTTGATCGCTTCCGCTTTGCCTTCGCTTCCTGTCAAAGCTGGCAAAATGGTTATTATGCCGCCTACAAAAATATGGCTCAAGAGGATTTAGACCTAGTGGTTCACCTGGGTGACTATATTTATGAAGGCGCGCCAAGTACAACTGCGCTGCGATCGCACGATGGCGATGGTGAACCATTTACTTTGCAGGAGTACCGTAACCGCCACGCTCTCTACAAGACTGACCCACATTTACAAGCAACTCATGCTGCATTTCCTTGGTTAGTCACTTGGGATGATCACGAAGTTGACAATAATTGGGCAGACGAAATTCCTCAAGACCCCGAAGTACAATCACGCTCGGTGTTTCTTGCCCGTCGTGCTGCCGCTTTTCAGGCATATTACGAACACATGCCACTGCGGGACTTCTCAAAGCCTAGAGGTCTTGATTTGCAGCTCTACCGACGGTTGACTTTTGGCGACCTCGTTGAATTCAATGTCCTAGATACCCGCCAGTACCGTACCGATCAGCCCTGTGGTGATGGACGTAAGCCGCGATGTGCTGAAGCTACTGACCCAACTGCCACAATAACTGGTTCAGAGCAGGAGCGGTGGCTGTTTGAGGGACTAAATCGCTCTGGCGCACGCTGGAACGTCATTGCACAACAGACTATCATGGCTCAGTTTGACTACAATACTGGATCTGAAAAAGTCTTCAACCTTGACCAATGGGACGGTTATGTTGCCTCTCGCAATCGCATTCTCGGTTTCATCCAGCAACGCCGTCCCTCAAACCCCGTAGTCATTACTGGTGACTGGCATTCTAGCTGGGTTAATGACCTTAAGGCTAACTTTGACGACCCCAACTCACAAACGGTAGCGACTGAGTTTGTCGGTACTTCGATCAGTTCAGGTTGTCCCTGGACATTTGACGTAGAAGCAGCATTGCCCAAGAACCCGTGGGTGAAATATTTCAATGGTAGACTGCGCGGTTATGTTCGCTGCGATCTCAACCGTGAGCGTTGGCGTACTGACTATCGGCTGCTGCCTCAGTCTCAACCTACTGAAATTACAGTGTCAGATCCAAATGCACCTGTCATTACAGCAGCTTCTTTCGAGTTGCCAAATCAGGGAGTTGTAGCGCAAGTCTAGTAGTCTGGCAATACAACATCAGCCTCAAAATGAAAAACTCCATCCCTTTATGGATGGAGTTTTTGGGTATTCAAGCCCCTAAATTTATTTATGCGTAGGATAGAAACATTTATTTCGAGGCGCACAAGCGCGAGAAATAATACGTCCTTGTTCCAGAGCCAATGCATTTATGTATAGAACCCATTTGATATCTATACAGGAGGGCAATCGAATTTGGCTGAACTACGAGCTAAGTTACAAATTTTATAGATTGATCGTCAGGATTTTTTTCTTGCTTTTTTTGTCGCTTAACACGACTGTATTGTAGGGTAATGTATCCGTTCCCAGCGGAATTGGCAGCTTAAAACTGGGGCTTTTATGATCGAGTTCGCCTAAATCAATGCTTTTCGTTATATCGCCATCTGTTGCCAGATAAGCGGTAAGTTCGCCTTTATAATCTTCAATTAAAAAGTCTCTAAAGAAAACGACTGCCCCACCCTCAGGATCTATACCAAGGATGACCGTACCGCTGAAAGTTGTGCCTTTTCGTTCTTCATCAACCGTTGCCACTGTGATTTCCGAGGGGTCTTGACCGGACTTATCTGCCATAAACTTTTTCCTAGGCGAATTCTCAACAATTGAAAATGATTTTACCTAACGCTATGGGTGATCACAAAACTCTCAGGACGTATTTCTGCATCGGTCTTGCAAATGTATAGCCAAGTTACTTCTGGTTATACGCCTAATTGGAAGATTGAGTAGGGATGAGTAGGGGCTGAAAGCGATCACGAAGCGTTGCTGCAAAGCAGATCGCATCGCAGAAACCTGATAGAGGGGAGACGTTGAGAAGTTTCCGGATAACTTGATCCGACCTTGCCTCGGCAGTAGAATGCCCTTATCTGTGAACTGACAGGTTTATGGAGTCCAAGGATATATTGTCCATTTTGGTTTTTTTTTGCGTCTGCGCGCACTTTCCCATGCAACGTCGTCATCATCTGCTCTATTACTCCCCCTTCTCGCCACTGCAAGGAGATGCCAAAACACCGTTGAGTAGGGCGGTAAATATGCAGGGTAAATCACACCAGTTACACCCATTCTTGAGTTGATAGAAGATACCATCTAAGATTTGTCGCTTTGTCGACTTTGGTGGTCTGGTTTGCTTTTTCTGCGGCAATAGTGGTTCAATGATTGCCCACTCTTTGTCGGTTAAGCTGCTGGAGTACGGCATTTATTTCTCATTTTACTCGTTCTTTCAAGATCCCAAATGGGTTCTATAGAGTTCTCCCCCCTGCCTTCTTCATTGACTACCACGGCTTTGAGGTTCACTCCAAACTAATTTTCCACAACCCCTCTAGCGGATTGGGCTGTTGCAATTGACTATCACTCGTGCTGGGCCAATTATTGCCATATACCAACCCAACACTGAATATATTATTTACAGGATATTGCCCTATTTTTCCAAAACCTTCAATATTGTTTGAGTCAGTGATTACCTGTTGGTTCAGCTGTATAGTTATTTGGTTGCCGTCATCAAAGTAAATTGTGGCTCGTTTTTTATGAAAGCGTACCTGAACTTTATAAACCCCACCAGTTGCATAATAGTAAGCTCTCGCAGGCAACTTTTGACCATCGATATTCTGGCCTTTGAACTCAACTGCGATCGCAGGCGTACCTAGCAGCAACAGGACTGGCAGAAGGAACCTTAACATTTTCATTGGTTTGTTAACAAACGCTGTTTATCAAACTATTTCCCACTTTAAAACATAAATTTCAGCTGCGGGGCACACTTTCGCACTAGCTCATGCGGGATCATCTATATAAAGTGTAGGGAGATGAAAAGTATGGCTGAACACCCATTTCATGACCAACTTAGTTTAGAAGAACAAGCTGAGAAACTCGGAAAGCAAGCAGTAAACTTGGGTTTGATTCCCAGCTTTGTGGTGCATTACTTTCCTGATACCTGGGTATTTTATATACCTAATGAAAGTAAATCAGAAGCACTGACACCAGAAGAGGCATACTTTCGTTTAAAAAAATTGGTTGGACAATAAGTTTTTGGGCGACAAGTTTTTGAAGACAACAGCTTAGGCACTGCAATTGTTAAGTAACAGTAGTTATGGCGAAACCTGCAATTTTAACTGTCGATGATGATCCAGAAGTGTTGCAAGCAGTATCACGAGACTTGCGGCATCAGTATGGCGATCGCTTCCGCATTGTCCGGGCAGATTCCGGTATTACTGCTCTGGACGCGGTGCAGCAACTCAAATTACGGAATGAAGCAGTTGCTCTATTCTTGGTGGATCAAAGAATGCCCCAAATGGGAGGTGTGGAGTTCCTTGAACAAGCAAAAGGCATCTTTCCTGATGCGAAACGTGCTTTACTGACGGCGTATGCAGATACGGATGCTGCGATTAAGTCAATTAATAGTGCCAAACTTGATTACTATTTACTTAAGCCCTGGAATCCACCAGAAGAAAGATTATATCCGATTTTAGATGATTTGCTAGATGACTGGCTAGCTGGATTCCGCCCACCCTTTGAAGGGATTCGAGTCATTGGTAATCGCTGGTCGCCTTTTTCCCATCAGGTGAAAGACTTTCTAGCGCGTAACCAGATTCCCTATAAGTGGTTGGATATTGAACTGGAGCCGGATGCAGCAAAATTAGTGGAATACGCAGAAGCTGATGGCAGACAGCAATTGCCCCTGGTGCTGTTTCCCGATGGTTCCCGATTAATCCAACCATCAAATTTAGAGATTGCCGCTAAAATTGGACTCCAAACCCAGGCAGAGCGCCCATTTTATGACTTAGCGATCGTGGGTGGTGGCCCTGCTGGGCTAGCAGCCGCCGTTTATGGGGCTTCTGAAGGATTGAGTACTGTCTTAATTGAGCGTGAAGCACCAGGTGGACAAGCAGGTACGAGTTCACGCATTGAAAACTATCTGGGGTTTCCTGTTGGCTTAAGCGGCAGTGATTTGGCCAGGCGGGGAGTCACTCAGGCGCGGCGATTTGGGGTAGAAATTCTTACTCCTCAAATAGTAACTGGAGTCAAGCTACAAGATCCTTATCGGGTTCTACAATTGGCGGATGGCAGCGAGATTAGTTGCCATGCACTTTTAGTTGCAACTGGCGTTTCCTACCGTTGGCTAGATGTCCCAGGAGCCGAGAAGCTGACAGGGGCGGGAGTTTATTACGGTGCTGCTATGACTGAAGCGATCGCCTGTACCAATGAAGAAGTTTACTTAATAGGTGGGGCAAATTCTGCTGGACAGGCAGCAATGCACTTTTCTAAGTATGCCAGCAAAGTGATCATGTTGGTGCGGGGTGAGTCGCTTTCATTGAGTATGTCCCAATACTTGATTGACCAGATTGCGGCTACTGAGAATATCCAAGTTTGCACAAGTTGCAGCGTCGTGGAAGTGAAGGGAGATGATTCTTTAGAAGAAATTGTGATTAAACACGCCAACACGGGACAAACTGAAACCGTACCAGCGCGATCGCTTTTTATCTTTATCGGTGCTAGCCCTAAAACTGATTGGCTTGATGGTGTTGTTCGACGCGATACTCAGGGGTTTATCATTACAGGCCCCGACTTGATGCACAATGGCAAACCTCATCCAGGTTGGGGTTTGGAACGCTCACCTTTCTTACTAGAAGCCAGCGTTCCTGGCATATTTGCAGCCGGAGATGTGCGTTCCGGGTCAATTAAGCGGGTGGCATCTGGTGTGGGTGAAGGTTCGATCGCCATTCAATTTGTTCACCGCTATCTAAGCAATGTTTAGCTAGATCGGGAAAAACTAAGGAGATTGATTAATGTTGTGTATTGAAGACTTGATCAACTTAGACCCGTTTCAACGGCTTCCTAAAGAGCGATTGGAGTGGGTGTGCGATCGCGCTGGTACAGTTGAACTCCGTACCGGAGAAGTGTTGGTGCATGAGGGAGACTCTGGACGCGGCTTATTTATCCTAATCAAAGGAAAAATGAATATTACCCGCCGCACTGAAGGAGTTGAAATTCCCATTGGGCAACACGAAGCCCCATCCTTTTTTGGTGAAATTCCAGTCCTCACAGATGAGCCTGCACCTGTGACAATGCGGGCATTCAAAGATTGCTACCTCTATGAAGTTAAGCCAGACGACTTCCGTAAGCTGCTGCATGAATGTCGTGATTTTGAGCGGATGGTCTTCCGGATTATGGAACGTCGTCTGCGGGGGCTAGAATCTTTTATTCGGGGGCGAGAAAAAATGGCAGCTTTAGGGACACTTGCCGCCGGTCTAGCTCATGAACTTAACAACCCAGCCTCAGCCCTCGTTCGGACTTTAGGAGAAATGCCAGCCGCGATCTTAGAGCTACAACGAATGAACTTAGTTTATGGGCAACGCAACGTTGAGGAAGCGCATACTCAAGACTGGTTGAGATTGCGCGATCAAGGCTATGATGCGATTTTAAATAATCGTCTAGATCCAGTGACACTAAGCGATCGCGAAACCGTGTTGCTGGATTGGTTAGAAGATTATGGTGTGAAGCAGGCATGGAAATTAGCAGAGCCTTTAGCCGAAGGCGGTGTTGAGGTCGAAACCTTAGATCAGATGATGGAACGTTGGCGCAATGACGGCACTGAATTGCGTGAAATGGGATTGCACTGGCTATCGCTCTCCTTTGAAGTCATGTCAATGATTAAACATGGTTTGCGAGGAGCCGAGAGGATTTCTGAACTTGTGCAAGCGATGAAGTCTTATTCTTACCTCGACCAAGGCGTTCAGCAAGAAGTAAATGTGCATCAAGCTTTAGAAGATACCCTGCGATTGTTTGCTCATAAACTCAAGTGCGGCATCCAAGTACAACGCAATTACGATCAACATATTCCTAAAATCCTGGCTTATGGCAGCGAACTGAATCAGGTGTGGACAAACTTAATTGACAACGCCATTGATGCAATGGAGGGTAAAGGACTGCTAGAAATTACAACACACCATTGCGATCGCTTTGCCCATATTGACATCATCGATTCTGGTAGTGGAATTCCACCTGAAATTAAAACCCGCATTTTTGAACCTTTCTTCACTACCAAATCAGTAGGGCGTGGTTCAGGACTTGGTTTGGAAACCGTTCGCCGGATTGTAGAAAATCGCCATCACGGTACGCTCTCATTTGAGTCGCAGCCAGGTAGAACTTGTTTCACCATCTGCTTGCCTTTGTCAAATCAATGAATCATTTATTCTGGCGGCGCTTTTATTAATTGCTGGGTGTGGGGTTGACGTAAAAAGCTAGCTTCAATTCCATTCCAGTTAATATTTAGAACTTTTGATACCGACAAGAGGACTTTTCAAACATCCTCTAAAAGGGGATGGGATAACACGAAAGACTTTTGACGGACTAAAAAGGTCAGCTTGTTTTCAAGTATATATACTTATAATAATTTTAGCATTTACCTTATGACTTATGACAATCCTCCAACTGATTGAACCCGAAATTAAAAATCTGGGTGAGTCTTTTGCCCGCCGCAGTTTACCATATCCTAATCGCCAAATGGTTGGGCCGTTTATCTTTTTTGATCATCTTGGCCCGTCCGTTATGCGCCCCAATCAAGGCATTGATGTCCGACCACATCCCCATATCAATCTTGCAACGGTGACTTATTTATTTGATGGTGCTTTGATGCATCGTGATAGTTTGGGTACTGTGCAAGAAATCCAACCAGGTGCAGTGAACTGGATGACAGCTGGAAAGGGAATTGTACATTCAGAGCGATCGCCCGACCATGATCGTTACAATGAAGCCATCATTCACGGCATTCAAACTTGGGTAGCTCTGCCTGTTGAACACGAAGAAACCGAGCCAAACTTCATCCACTATCCTGCTGAAACCCTTCCTACTTGGGAAGAGAATGGCACTCTCATCAAACTCATCGCGGGAAAAATACTTGGCTACGCCTCACCTGTGAAAGTTTTCTCACCTATCCTCTATTTAGATGCGGTGTTGTCTGCCAATGCTCACTTCACTATTCCTACTGATTATTCAGAAAGAGCAGTATACAGTGTCACAGAAGGATTGAGGATTAATGATGAACCAATAGAGCAATATCGTCTCGCAATCTTACAGCCAGGCGAGCAGATCAAGGTTTCTGGTACTACTGCTGCTCAGTGTATTGTTATTGGGGGTGAGCCGTTAGGTACACGCTACAAATGGTGGAATTTTGTTTCTAGTCGACCAGAGCGAATAGAGCAAGCTAAAGCTGATTGGCGCGACTGCCGCTTTGCTTCTGTGCCAGATGAAACAGAGTTTATTCCACTGCCAGAAGTGGTGACAGAAGCTAATCCTTTTTCTTGACAGTCTCGCCGTCAAGGAAATTTGTGTAGAAGTATCCCTGCGATCGGTTTTATACTGGTCGCAACTCATGAAGCAACGCGTTAGGTGGTTCGCTAACTTGTACCGAATCCCCAACTGATTTGCTCCTCTAGGAATAACTGCCTTCTTTAATAGTGGTATAGGTTTATAGTTAGGTTTTTTCGTGCTTACTTACTTACTGAGTTTTTTAAAATACATCGACCTTTGTTGGTTTTGTATTCTTGATTACCCAATAAAGTTAATATATTCTATGCCTTTAGTTATAGAAGTAAACCTAATCTTCTATGTCTATAGGTAGATAAATAAAACACTAATAAAAGTTTAAATCTTAAAAAGAGAAAATTAACCTTGTAAAATATCCCTATAGCTTTAGGTTTATCCTCTTACAAGAATCAAATAACATCTCATTTGTCAACATTTAAAAGGGCTGCTCCTTAAAACCTAGTAATCTTACTTAAAAAGTGTTGCATTAACCGTCAAATAGCTGTATTGTTAAAGGTGATCTCCCTAAAAAGATTAACGGTAGATACGCAAATAGTAAGGATGATAAAATGACTTTGCTTAATTGATTAACAGTGCAATCTACCTTTTCCCAGATTCTCCTTTACGAATAAGTATTCCATTTACCTGATGTGCTAATTTTTCGTGTTTTAAGGGATCTATTCAAAGGTAGTAGTTGTTAACCATGACATGATATCTTTAGATACACATGATATCTTTAGAGAAGATCGCTGTAATATTTACTTGAGATAGTAGCTCTCCTTCAAAAATCAACTAAAAGCCATAGTAAATCTGGATTTACCTTTAAACATCCAAAATGCTACCAAGGTAAAATCTAAGTTATGACTTAAACCAGGACATTTCCCCCTAGCCTCCGAAAGTACTAGAGGGATCATCCCAGTTTTAGTTGTTTATCAGGCTGCTAAAAAATAACCTTTGTGGGTTAAGTTTTTGTGCATTTTTCTGCAAAATCTCGGGCAAGAGAAATTCAGAATTTAGCTGCTGCACTTTCGTGCATCTGCTCTTTTACCATTAACTACAACTAATTTCAATTATGACACTTAAACTTCCTCAAAATCAAGCTTCAATTAAGCAACCTTTTGTAAGGTATAACGCTTACAACACTGATTATTTGACAAATCTAGTACTGAAACTAGAATTTTGCCTTAATAACCAAAATTTTGGCTTAATATATAAATTTATTTCTCTATTAATTAAAAAATTGCAAATTCGCCACGAAATTTGCGTTTTTAAATTTTAGCACGCCAGGCTGATTTTCTCGCTAATATAGGTGCTAGCTACAATCTTTAAAACCTCAAAGAGGCTTAATTTTGGGTTTTAATAGATAAGATTTGCTAATGTAAATTTTTATGTGGCAGCATACATTTTGCTAAAAACGCGAAATTTAATAACTAGCGACTTAGGTTAGCGAATCTGAATTCTGTAGATTCTTAATCACCTATACATCTCCAATCAAGAGAAATAGACATATGCGGGAATTACTTGTTTACGCATTGATGATTTCTTTTGAGTTAAAGCAGGATAATTGCATTCCAAGCAAGATATGTACATAGAAAACAGAGATCAAAATTTTTAATCCTGTATCCCGTTTTTAAAGATGAGCAGGTGCTATCTATGTTTTTCGAGTATCAATTCGCGATCGCTTATTCTTTCGCTTTGAACTTTGGGATTTATTGCTGGCTTGTTGTGGTAACTCACGCCAGCATCGGATAACTGTACCAAGTATCTGCAATTTTTTAAGCGGTGTGATCCCAGACTGATTTTCCATTCATTCTAATAACTTTATTAAGATTACCAAGGCTGCAATACAAGACAGAATAAATATTGTTTACAAAGTTGGATACAACGCCAATTGCCATTATTAACTTAGAAAATGCCCTAGTTAATTGTAACTACTAAGGCTATTTAGTATTTGCAAATAATTAGTAATTAAATTACAGAAATACAAATGCTAACTGATGTATATTTAAAGTGAACAAAACAGACTTTGTAACATAATTTAAGTTAGGAAAAAATATATTATGAGCAAATCAAATTATCGAATTTATTATTTAAGGATGAGCCTTACAATGATAAAACAATTTTTTTGAAGTAAATTTATAGCAAAATACAATAGCAAATATTTAGTAATTTTAGCGAATAGTTACAACTAAAACGAGCTGTATCTATAACTTGTAGAGTCAAAGTACTTTTATTAATTAATTTGAAATAAGCTGTAAGAAGCTAATTAAAATACGACAGCCTAATTGGTGTATTAGGTTTTAATTTTTCATGCGAAGTTTTAGCTTTTAAGGAGTATAAAGATTAAAATGATCAAATATAAATTTCACATAAACATATCAGTTTGCTCTATTTAATGTATTGACTTGTTAAAGAAATAAGAGTAATCTGAATCTAGAAAGTAAAAAAATAAATTTTGTAAAGTAAGCCTACAGGCAGAATAGAACCTATAAGGGTAGGTGAATTAATCTTATTAGCGTAAACATCTTAAAAATGTGTTAAAAAGCCTGCTATGAATCCAGATTTTTGGCACAGATTTAATATGTCTACCTTACAAAAAGAACTGTAATAGTATAGAGAGAGGTACATTAAATGAGTACTGATTCTAATGGCTTGATAACGCAGCACCATTTTTCAACTTTAGTAGAATTACTGAGTTACAGAGCAAAAAATCAATCTGAACAGAAAGCTTATACTTTTTTACAAAGTACAGAGACAGAAGCAGTATCGTTGACTTATAAAGAGCTACATCTGCAAGCGCAAGCGATCGCAGCTAGTATGCAATCTTTAAATCTAGTTGGCGAACGTGCTTTGCTCCTATATCAACCGGGTATAGAGTTTATTGCTGCTTTCTTTGGGTGTTTATATGCCGGCGTTGTTGCTATTCCTGCATATCCACCTAGACGAAATCAAAAGTTGTCCAGGTTGCAGGCTATAGCGGCAGATGCCCAAGCCAAGATTGTACTTACTTCTCAATCTCTTTTGCATAGCCTACAAACCAGCTTCAATGAAGAGGATTTAGAGCTTTCTGGATTGCATTGGCTAGCTACCGATGACTTGAGTAACGATCTAGCCCAAGCATGGCAACCGCCGGAACTCAACGGTAATACCTTAGCTTTCCTTCAATACACATCTGGCTCTACAGGGACACCAAAGGGCGTGATGATCACTCATGGGAATCTGCTGCATAACGAGCGGATGATCGAGAAAGCCTTTGGACATACAGACAAAACTATTGTTGTTGGTTGGTTGCCTGTTTTCCATGACATGGGACTCATTGGAAATGTGTTGCAGCCGATATATTTAGGGGTTCCTTGCATTCTGATGTCTCCAGTTGAGTTTCTCCAAAAACCAATTCGCTGGTTGCAAGCAATATCCCGCTACAAAGCTACAACTAGTGGTGGACCAAACTTTGCTTATGATCTCTGCATTCGCAAGGTGACACCCGAACAGTTAGCGACTCTCGATCTCAGCAGTTGGGAAGTTGCCTTTACTGGTGCTGAACCTGTCCGGGCAGAGACTTTGGAGCAGTTTGCTTCTACTTTTGCACCTTGTGGCTTCCGCAAGGAAGCATTTTATCCCTGCTACGGTATGGCAGAAACCACTCTGATAGTAACCGGGGGTGAGAAAACAGCTTTACCAATCACTTGCAACGTAGAAAAAGCAGCATTAGAGCAAAATCGAATTGTCAAGGAGCACAAGGCTCAGGAAGATACCCAGACAATAGTAGGTTGTGGCCAAAGTCCTTCTGATCAGAAGGTGATCATTGTTGATCCCCAATCCTTAACGATGTGTGCGTCTGAACAAGTTGGGGAAATTTGGGTAGCAGGCCCGAGTGTTGCTCAAGGTTATTGGAATCAACCTGAGCAGACAGAGAAGAGTTTCCATGCCTATTTAGCAGATACAGATATTAGCGACAGTGAAACCTCAATCCCGTTTTTTCGCACTGGAGACTTAGGATTTTTGCAAAATGGGGAGTTGTTTATCACAGGGAGACTCAAAGATGTAATTATCATCAGAGGGCAAAATCATTATCCACAAGATATTGAACTGAGTGTTGAAAAGAGCCATCCAGCCCTGAAACCTGATTCAGGAGCAGCATTTTCCATCGATTTTAAGGGTTCCGAACGACTAGTTATTGTTCAGGAGGTAGAGCGGAGTTACTTGCGGAAGTTAAACGTTCAAGAAATTCTTGGAAATGTGAGACAAGCAGTGATTGCACAGCATGGACTGGATATATTTGCTACGGTACTCATCAGGACTGGAAGTATCCCTAAAACCTCTAGTGGTAAAATTCGCCGTCAAGCTTGTCGAACTGCGTTTCTTACCGGCACCTTAGATGTCATGGAGGATTGGAGTGAGAATCCTCAGAACAAAGCTAAGTTTAAGGATTTAGAAGCAGAGGTTGATTCTGTTCTCAAGCAGTTAACACCAACCAAGCAGCTATAAACTAGCAAGGGCTGGTTGGCTGGTTCCTAGCCTCCAGGCTGGGAAGAAGGCGTGCCATTCCTCTCATATCATGTTTGCTAATTTGCCAGTTAGATTGACAAAAGCTCAGTTGCAGTGGTGGCAGATAGCTCCATATACGGGGATCATTTATCTTCTAGAGTTTTTTAGCTTGGTTAGGAATATTCATATTCCTAAGACAGGCATGGTTGCAGTGAAAAATTGAACACATTTGATTGTTGAAACATCTACATAGACGAAGACTTAAATTATGACAATGCAGAATCTTGAATTGAATACCACATCTACAGTTGTAATCAAGCAGATCCCAACAGCAGCAGAGATTCAAACATGGATAGTCCTTTATCTAGCTGACTTGCTGGAAGTTCATTCAGACGAAATCGAAGTCACAATACCTTTTGACCGCTATGGATTAGACTCTTCAGCAGCAGTCGGTTTGACAGGTGATTTGGAAGACTGGTTGGGATGTGAACTCGATCCAACCCTACTATACGATTACCCAACTGTTGAGGCTCTAGTTAAGCATTTAGTCTCAGAGTTAAAAGTTGAAAAATAATCTCAATTCTCTTCATATTTAGTGCATTCAGGAGAAAATCATGGTAACTGTAAACAAGACTCTCGAACCATTAGAAGCGCAGGAGCCAACGCACTTCCATCGGATTGAAAAAACTTACAAAAACAATAAAGACTCAGATTATACTGAGAAACTCAAAGAACTGGGTCAAGAATTTAATTACGCCAAAAACAGCAATTATTATTGGAGTAAACCTGACCTTTCGCTTCTGTATGGGACTCCTCTTTATGATGCTGCTTCTGAAACCCAAAAACTAGCCCTTAATCATCTTTATTGGGTTGGAAATTATAACCATACTGCTGTTAGCGAAGCCAGTACAAGTATTTACAACATGGTAACGTCTGGTGTATTTCGT
This sequence comes from Nostoc sp. FACHB-888, assembly GCF_014696655.1. Classification (NCBI taxonomy): domain Bacteria; kingdom Bacillati; phylum Cyanobacteriota; class Cyanophyceae; order Nostocales; family Nostocaceae; genus Nostoc; species Nostoc sp. FACHB-888. The sequence goes on from NZ_JACJQM010000014.1 coordinate 49,771, forward strand.
GCCGTTGGTGGCTATGAAACACTTTGTGATGAACTGGACTTTGAAACCGAGCAGGAAAGCTACCACATTCGCACCTTTCAAAAGATAGGCTACAAATCGAAAATGGCTATTGTTGGCAAAACCATATTGGGTAATTCCCTTTATGGCAAAACGGCAAAAGACAATAATAGTTGGCTTAATCTTTTGATTCCTCAACCTGTGCGAGAGTATTTCACCTCTAGTCAAGGAAGTTCTCCCTTTTCAATACAGCGAGATAATACTTTAAGCGCGATCGCTAAGACAATGTTGAGCGATAAGAAACAGTATTACTCTCAGTATTTGAGAAATTTAGAAGAAAAAGGTGAGCCGATTCCTGCACCAGCAGATGGACTAGCAGGACGAATCGCACCCCGGCACTGGTTACGGTTTTTTACTGTTCACTGGGGTATGTCGCCGTTTATGGCGTGTCAATACTATTCCTTGCGCTACACGGCTAATGCGATTCTCAAAAATCAAGAATATCCTTATGTCAGGTATTACCGAGAGTTAGAGCAAAAAGGCGAATATATTCCGGCCCCAACAGCGGTTTCTTATTACCACTTATTGGATGAGGCTTTCCATACTACAATCTCTCAAACCATTGCCAGAGATATGTATAAGGATTTCCCGAAGCCAACTGCTTACGAGAAATTTATCTCTGGTTCGATAGTCTATCAGATCCAACGCAACCTTTTGAGCGGACTTTCTGGAGTCTTACCTGGTCGTTGTGTTTATGATGACCAGATGTTGATGCTCTTTTACTACAAGCTCTTGAAGTCTCCTTTATTTGAGATGGAAACAAAAGAAGCACTTGATTGGATGGAAAAATGCTTCTGCCAAGAACACGAAGGTTTTCAAACCGGGCTTAAATATCATCAAAGTCTTTTGGAATTGATGCGGAGATTATTTAATCGCCTAGACTATCAGTGGGCTGTCAACCGTAACATGGGGATTATGGCTGCTGGAGCCTCAATTGACAAAGCAATTCAAAACAATATTCCGGTTTTTAAAGAGTTCAAAAAATCGGTTCTAGCTCAAGACAGTTAAAGCAATCTGTAAGGGAATTCCAAATAAAAAATATCCCAAAAACTCTCTCTTCTTTATTACTGTGTGTTCTCTGTGTTCTCGGCGTCTAGGTTTATTTGGTAGGGCAAACGCATCTAAAGTATAAAAATCCTTTAATAGTAAGGGTTTGAGCGTTTTTAAATTTAGCCTATTTTTTCGTTAAGATCCTTATCTAGCAAGGGTTTCAGAAATACCGTGCGTTCGCCCTGGTTTATTTGGGTAATTTATTTCTTGGAAATCCCTAATTCGCAATTCGTAATTAAATTCTTAACTACGAATTAGTAATTAGTTAAAAAGAGGCATAATATTTTGATGGAAGCCATAGCAATTGTTGGCATTGGTTGCTGTTTTCCCAAAGCTAAAAATCCTGAATCATTTTGGCATCTCTTGCGTGATGGAGTAGATGCGATCGCACCAGTACCACCAGAACGATGGGATATAAACGCCTTTTATGAATCTAAGCCAGCGACACCAGGAAAAATGAACTCCCGTTCGGGCGGTTTTTTAGATCAGGTAGATTTGTTTGATCCCAACTTTTTTGGAATCTCTGCCCGCGAGGCAGAACATTTAGACCCCCAGCAAAGATTAGTCTTAGAAGTAGCTTGGGAAGCTTTAGAAAATACTGGACTTGTACCAACAACTTTAGCAGGTAGCCAAACAGGGGTGTTCATCGGTCTTACCAACGCTGACTACCACAAACTGATCTACAAAGACTCTTCCCAAATCGGTGCATATAGTGCTACAGGGACTACCCCTTGCATTGCCGCCAATCGTCTATCCTACTTGCTGAATCTGCGTGGCCCCAGTATAGCTATAGATACGGCTTGTTCTTCATCATTAGTAGCAATTCATTTAGCTTGCCAAAGTTTGCGAAACGGAGAGTCTAATCTCTGCCTAGCTGGAGGAGTTAACTTGATGTTAGCTCCAGAGCCTGCAATTTCTTGCTCCCAAGCTCAGATGATGGCTCCTGACGGGCGTTGTAAGACTTTTGACGCTAGTGCTGATGGTTATAGCAGAGGAGAAGGTTGCGGCGTAGTCGTACTTAAGCGTCTAGAAGATGCTCTCCGTGATGGAGACAACATTTTGGCGCTAATCAGAGGCTCGGCAGTTAACCAAGATGGTACGAGTAATGGACTGACAGCCCCCAATGGGCCTTCCCAGCAAGCAGTTATTCGCCAAGCCCTAGAACAGGCTGGAGTCGCCCCAGCACAGATTAGCTATGTAGAAGCTCACGGGACTGGCACTTCTTTAGGAGATCCCATTGAAGTCAAATCCCTCAAAGCTGTACTGATGGAAGGTCGTTCTCCAGAGCAACCCTGTTGGATTGGCTCAGTTAAAACCAACATTGGTCATTTGGAAGGTGCTGCTGGCATGGCTGGCCTGATCAAGGTGGTGTTACAAATGCAGCAACGGGAAATCGCCCCCCATCTGCACCTCAAGCAGCTTAATCCTTATATTTCTCTGGAAGGCACACCCTTTGCCATTCCAGTTGAGCGTCAGCCTTGGTCTTCCTCTGGAAGTCGCTTGGCAGGGGTCAGTGCTTTTAGTTTCGGTGGCACCAATTGCCACATAATTTTAGAAGAAGCACCGCTCCCAACCCCAGTCACGAGTGAAGTTGAACGTCCCCAGCACATTCTGACCCTATCGGCGAAAACTGCTCCGGCTCTAGCGGAACTAGCACAAGAGTATCAAGATTTCTTTGCGTCTTATCCAGAAGTATCGTTGGCGGATATCTGCTTCAGTGGAAATACGGGGCGATCGCATTTTGAGCATCGCTTGGCTGTTGTTGGTGAATCTGCTGTAGAAATTTGTCAGCAATTGAGTGCTTTTGGCGCTGGAGAAGATACTTCCGGTCTTAGGAGTGGGCAATTAAAGAAAAAGAAATTGCCGAAGCTTGCATTTTTATTCACCGGTCAGGGATCGCAGTATGTAGGTATGGGTCGTCAACTCTACGATACCCAACCAATTTTTCGGGAAGCTATTGACAAATGCGCCCAAATTCTGCATCCATATCTTAAGCAACCTTTAGTTGAGATTCTTTATCCCGAAGCAGGCAAATCTTCGCTTTTAGATGAAACAGCTTACACTCAACCAGCCTTGTTTGCTCTGGAATATGCTCTATTTCAGTTATGGGAATCCTGGGGAATCAAACCAGATGCAGTGATGGGGCATAGCGTAGGTGAATATGCAGCTGCTTGTATTGCCGGGATATTTAGTTTAGAAGATGGTCTAAAGTTAATTGCCGAACGCGCTCGTCTCATGCAAGCATTGCCCCAAGATGGTGAGATGGTGGCGGTAATTGCGTCGGAAGCTTTAGTAACCTCAATTATTGAACCTTATGCCCAAGTTGCCATTGCTGCTATTAATGGCCCTAAGAATATAGTAATTTCTGGCGATCGCCACGTTATAGAAACAGTTACCAACATTCTGCGGACACAAGGAATCACGACGAAAAAGTTACAAGTTTCTCATGCTTTCCACTCTCCCTTAATGGAACCAATGCTAGGTGAGTTTGAGCAAGTAGCCAAAAATGTTACCTACTCTTCACCTAAAATTAGCCTAATTTCCAATCTCACTGGTCAACCAATTACAGATGAAATGGCTACCCCTGAGTATTGGTGCAATCATGTGCGGCAGGCAGTAAGATTTGCAGACAGCATGGAGGCTCTGTATCAGAGGGGCTACAAAATATTTGTCGAGATTGGCCCCAAGCCTATACTAATGGGAATGGGTCGTTATTGCTTACCGGAGGGAGAGGGAACTTGGCTACCTAGCCTGCGGACTGGGCGTGATGATTGGCAACAAATCCTTGACAGTTTAGCAGCATTGTACATTAGTGGTGCGATCGTAGACTGGAATGGTTTTGATCGAGACTATGCCCGTCGTCGAGTTGTTTTACCAAATTATCCATTTCAACGCCAGCGCTATTGGTTTGAAGCAGTTAAGAATGGGCATTCAAAAACAGAGTCTTTATCCCAAGATTGTATTCAGACTCAAATCTTCAATCTCTTACATCAAGGGGAGACTCAAGAACTAGCCAAATACTTACAAACTGCAACACAATTCTCCCAAGAAGAAATTAAAGTACTGCCTAAGCTGCTAGAAATATTAGCCAAGCAACATCAGCAACAACTAACAGCAGCATCTTACAAAGATTGGCTCTACGAAGTTAGTTGGCAGCCCAAGCCCCGTCAGTTGACACAAATCAGCGATCAAGAACCTGGTAGCTGGCTGATTTTAGCTGACAAACGGGGTGTTGGACAAGCTCTAGCGCATCTTTTACAAAAGCAGGGTGAAAGTTGTTTTCTGGTCTATCCTGGGAACAGCTATGAAGTTAAACAGCCTGGAACTTGGAGTGTTAACCCATCGAATCCAGCCGATTTTGAGCGGCTTTTCCAAGAGGTAGTGGGAACTGACAAGTTACCGTTAAAAGGAGTTGTTCACCTGTGGAGTTTAGAAGCAGGATTGACTTCAGAATTAACCGTCCCTTTAATAGAAAAGATTCAGGTTCTTGGTTGTGCCAGTACCTTGCATCTAGTGCAAGCTCTTGCCGACCGCCTCGCCTCACCCCGTTTGTGGTTAGTAACTAGAGGAGCAGTACCAGCAGTATCTTCATTGCAAGCACCAGCCCAGGCTTCTTTATGGGGATTGGGTAAAGTTATTGCTTTAGAGCATCCCAAGTTGTGGGGAGGATTACTAGATTTGGCTGCTGATGCTCCCACAGATGAAGCAGTAAATCTGTTAGCAGAGATTTGGGATTCTCAAGGGGAAAACCAAATCGCCTTCCGAGAAGGACGGCGTTATGTGGCTCGTCTCATCCGCAGCGAAGTACCAGAGGCTCGCTCAATATCTCTGCAATCGGATAGCACATATCTAATTACTGGAGGGTTGGGAGCATTAGGTCTAAAAGTAGCACAGTGGATGGTAGAGCAAGGGGCGCGGCACTTAATGCTGACTGGGCGCAAACAGGCATCAGCTGAAGTACTCCAAGCGATCGCTCAGATGGAAAATCTGGGAGCTAAGGTAGCGATCGCTCAAGCTGATGTTGCCCACTGGAGCGATATGGTTAGAGTATTCGAGGAAATTAAAACCTCAATGCCGCCTCTGGGAGGAATTATCCACGCTGCTGGTATGCTCCACGATGGCATCCTTCGACAGCAGGAGTGGAAGTCCTTCGAGCAAGTTATGGCAGCAAAGGTTAAAGGAACTTGGATTCTGCACACATTGAGCCAGCAGTTACAACTGGATTTCTTTGTCACATTTTCCTCGGCTGCGGCGTTATTAGGTTCGCTAGGTCAAGGAAATTATGCAGCCGCTAATGCTTTCATGGATGCGTTAACCGATTATCGCCGAGCATCGGGACTGCCAGGATTAAGCATCAACTGGGGACTCTGGAAAGATGCTGGCATGGCTACAAGTCTGGGAAACCGCGACCAAGCGAGATTAGCTGCTCAAGGGATGGAATCAATACCACTAGAACAGGGATTGCAGATATTAGGAAATTTGCTAGGACAGGATAGAAGCCAGGTAGGAGTATTGCCAGTTAACTGGTCTAAGTTCTGCGAACAATTTCCTGAAGGTGTGGTTTCACCATTTCTGGAATCTTTCATTGCAATAGATAAAAAACCATCGTTCCAGCGAACACAATTTTTACAACAGTTAGAGGCAACCCCTGTAAACGAGCGGCAAACTCTTTTAATTGCTCACATCCAAACTGAACTTGTTAAGCTTTTAGGGATTGATGCATCGGAATTAGATCCGCAACAAGGTTTTCTTGATCTCGGCATGGATTCTCTGATGGCGGTGGAGTTGAAAAACTGTTTGGAAAGCACTCTGAGTTGTTCTCTACCTTCAACTTTAGTTTTTGACTATCCCACAATCGAAGCACTTGTCGATTACCTACTTAAAGATGCGATACCTTCTCTACGAGAGGCTTCGCCAACGGTAAGCTTTCCTGCGGAACGCTACGCGAACGCTAACGCATCTTTAATTTCTGATGAATCTGCTGTCGAGTCACAAGAAACCAACCATGAGGAGCAAGTTGTAACTGATTCATATTTAGACGATTTATCAGACAGCGAAGCGGAAGAACTGCTGCTTGGTAAATTAAATAGCATGAGGTACTGAAGAGATGTCAGAACAAGAAAATAGTGTATCACCCATCAAGCGGGCACTTCGGGCGATTGAAGACCTGGAAGCCAAAGTTAACCAGTTGGAGTATGCCAAACGAGAACCAATTGCCATCATTGGCATGGGTTGCCGATTTCCCGGTGCTGAAAATCCAGAGGCTTTCTGGCAACTGTTACGTAACGGAGTTGATGCCATTACTGAAGTTCCTGCCGATCGCTGGGATATTGAAAAATTCTATGACCCAGATCCTGATGCTCCTGGCAAGGTGTGTACCCGTAAAGGCGGTTTTTTGGCTCAGGTAGATGGCTTTAACCCAGAATTTTTTGGGATTTCAGCTAGAGAAGCAGCAAGTATAGATCCTCAACAACGGCTGTTACTAGAAGTTGGTTGGGAGGCTTTAGAAAATGCAACTCAAGCACCAGAGCATTTGTATAACAGTTCTACAGGAGTATTTATCGGCATTTACCTCAATGATTACAGCAAGGTAATGTCGTCAGTAGGAGACTCAACCCAAATCGACGCTTTTAGTGCGATCGGTAACTCCTTGAGCGTAGCGGCTGGGCGCTTGTCGTATATTTTAGGGCTAAAAGGCCCGAGTATGGCGATCGATACTTCTTGTTCTTCTTCATTAGTTTCAGTGCATTTGGCTTGTCAAAGTTTGCGGCTGGGAGAATGCAATTTAGCCCTAGCTGGCGGAGTTGGTTTGAATCTCGTCCCAGACACCAGCATTGCTCTCTCTAAGTCACGGATGTTAAATCCTAACGGTTGCTGCCAAACCTTCGATGCTGCTGCGAATGGCTTTGTGAAAGGAGAAGGGTGTGGTGTCGTCGTCCTCAAGCGTCTCAAAGATGCTTTGGCTGACGGAGACAATATCTTAGCCTTGATTCGGGGTTCTGCGGTTAACCACAATGGGCGTAGTAGTAGCTTGATTGCTCCTAATGGGATGTCTCAGCAAGCTACCATTCGCCAAGCTTTAGAAAATAGTGGCGTAGACTCAGCCCAGATTGACTATGTAGAAGTTCAGGGTACTGGCACATCAGTTGGAGAACCGATTGAGGTGGCAGCTTTGGGGGCAATATTTGGTAAGAATCGTCCTCAAGATCAACCTTTAGTTATTGGTTCAGTAAAAACCAACATTGGTCACTTAGAACCCGCTTCTGGGATTGCCAGTTTAATTAAAGTGGTGCTGGCTCTGCAACATGGAGAAATCCCACCGCATCTGCATTTTCAGCAGCCTAATCCTAACATTAAATGGAATGAATTCAGGCTAAAAGTTCCGACTGAGCGGATGCCCTGGAATGTAGGAGCAAAGAGCCGATTGGCGGGAGTTAATACCTTTGGCTTTAGCGGCACTAACGCTCATGTGATTTTGGAAGAGGCTCCAATTTCAGAAGTAGCGCCAAGGTCAATAGAACGCCCCCTACATTTACTAGCACTATCAGCGAAGACAGACGAAGCTCTAATCCAGTTAGCCGAACGGTATGAGAAGCACTTGGCTGTTAATCCAGACTTAGCTTTAGGAGATATCTGCTTTAGTACCAATAGCGGGCGATCGCACTTTCAGCATCGGTTAAGTGTGGTAGCATCTTCATCAGCCAAACTTTATGAAAAGCTAGCCGCCTTCCGCGCTGGGCAAGAAGTAGCAGGATTATTTAAAGGAAAGGTCACAGGTTCTCCTAAAATAGCCTTCATTTTCACAGGCTTGAGCTACCAGCATCTAGGAATAGGGCGTAAACTCTACGAAACTCAACCTACCTTCCGTGCTGTCCTCGACCATTGCGATAAAATTCTGCGTCCTTACTTAGAGCAACCATTACTAGAGCTACTTTTCTCTCAATCTTCCCCCACCCTCTCTGTCCTTTTCTCCCTAGAGTATGCCCTTTTCCAGTTATGGAAATCCTGGGGTATACAACCTACCACAGTTATGGGTAAGGATGTTGGAGAATATGTTGCTGCCTGTGTAGCTGGAGTTTTCAGCTTGGAAGATGCCTTAAAGTTGGTTGTCAAGTCCCAAGTAGACGAGTTTGAACAAATCGCTAAGGAAGTAACCTACTCTCAACCACGAATTCCCGTAGTTTCTCATCTAACTGATGAAATAGCTACCCCTCAGTATTGGTCTGAGCAAGTACGAAAACCCGTAAATGCAGCTAGCGTAGATATTTTAGCTCAACAGGGGTACGAAATATTTGTAGAAATAGGTAGCGATCGCTTATCTAAGAATCAAAAAGTTTCGCTTCCTAGTCTGCATCCAGAAAAACAAGATTGGCAACAACTACTAGAAAGTTTGGGGACTTTATATGTACATGGGGCAAAAGTAGACTGGTTAGCTTTTGACCTAGATTACTCGCGTCAACGTCTGCAATTACCAACCTATCCCTGGCAGCGAAAGCGCCACTGGTTTGGAGCTAATCGTAATGGGCACGAGAAAGTTGAGAGCGTCTCCCCGAATAAATCTGTTAATAATTCAGACTTCAAGCAATTAGTCAAGCAGTTAGAAATGACCGCAGAACTTTCACAAGCAGAGTTGAATTTGCTGCCGAGACTGCTTGAGCTATTAGAAAAGCAACACCAACAGACCGAAACTCAGGAGGAAACTAACATAACATTGCAGCAACTCAGTCTCAAGTCTCTGACAGCAGAAGATATTCAAGCTTGGTTAGTTAACCAAATTGCCCAAGAACTGGGAGTCAAACCCGATGAAATTAATGTCCGGCTACCTTTTGACAGTTACGGCTTAGATTCCGTGCTAGCGATCGCGATCGCCAGTACTGGAAAACAATTCCTCGGACTTGATATGTCTCCACTTCTCTTGGTGCATTATCCCACTATAGAGGCACTTTCACAGCATCTAGCCAAAGAAGTAGAAGCTTCTGAATCAGAAACATTTGAAATTTAAGTTAAACCTTTCTTTATTTCCCCCTTTCGTCCTTTGCGGTTCATTCAAAAAATTGCCTTTTACCCAAGCCTATTCATACATAATCCATTCTGACTCCTGACCCCTGAATTCTGTTTACATAACAACAAAAATGGTGAATCTATGAACGTATCAGAACTTTTGGAAAATCTTAATCATCAAGGCGTTCAGTTGTGGGCTGATAATGATAAACTCAAGATTAATTCTCCGAAAGGATTACTAACAGCAGAAATCCGCACAGAATTAGCTCAACGCAAAACAGAAATCCTTGCCTTTCTGCAAAAAACTAACGATGCCGTTAGTGATAGTTCTACAACTAAAGCTCAAGACCTGAGCTTACAAACAATTGGCCGTTTGATTGGTGGTTATTGTCGTAAAATTACAGGCTTTATCCCTCCTGTCATCGATCCAAAGCTGATGGCAAATAAGTTAAAAGTTACCTTTAGACCTTTACCTAATGGTTACAAAGAAGAAACAGTTTTACAGTTTAGGAAAGAGCTAGAACATAAACTGCAAGAGAACGGAGTTCAGATATTATCTTGGGAAGAAGCAACTAAAGAGTTTAACTACGAAATTACTATTCCTTTGATTAATTGGAAAAATAATATTACCACAAGGGTAGTTAAATCAGGTGTCAATGCTGTCGTAGATGTTGAAAAACATCCTTCTTTATTTGGCAAAGCAAAGATATTTGTAGCAGAAGTACTATATCGATTATATTCTCGTTTTGTTTTCAACAATAGCCCGATATCTGCTTCTAAAATCATGCAATTTATTAGTTGGGCTGAAGAGAGTGTTCAACCACTTGAAGACCCAACAAATACTCAAGCGATCGTTTTAACAAAACTGAATCCAAAGCTAGTAGATCCAAAAATACCTTATCAGCAAAAAATTCCAATTGGTGTAAATACCCTCATCAAGAACTTTTCGGAAATTGTGATTGGGGTTGATAACACCAATATCTCTATCTTAAACATGAACCTCTCAGACTCAGTATTTTCTACAGAGTTGCTTGATGAGTTCGTTTCTAAATCTTTAATTCCTAAAATCTTTGTACCAATTCAACCATTACCTTTAAGTCGATTTGAAATTGGTGAATATGACGCGAAAGCATCTACCTATGCAGGTCAATTAGTCAAATTGGGTAAAGAATTAGCATCAACAGATTTACTACCTTCTGGTTTTAAAATTAACGATGTAATGAAAAGAAAGTCTCATCGAGATATTGTGGACTGGATGATAAATGGCAGAACCGGAGTTTCTTACGGTTTTGTTGCATACGCCGAACCGCCACAATATATCGGTGCTGTAGAAATATCCGAGAGGGAGTGGGACACCTTATCAACGATCGCAGGATTCAGCCGTGATGAACTGCGTCAAAATGAAATTGGTAGAAGGTATATCAAAACTAAGATTGCCGAAAAATACGTATTTAAACAAATCCCAGATATCTGGCTTGCTAGTTCTCGTTCAGGCTCAAATAAAACAAACCTGAATTTAAAAACAGACGTGTTTAGAGTTGGATTACAAGATAGGTTATTACTCCAGTTACCAAAAGGACTTGATTCTGTAGTCGGCGATATCAAACCCTCTTACGATATCTATGTCATGGTGGCGATCGCACTGGCTGCTGCTTTATACGCACCAGAGTTAATTGAAAATGGGATGCCAATGATTCATTTCCACGGATATCCTTCAAAAGAATGGTTGCAACCCCATGAATACTGCACTGGAGTTCAAAATCCCTCGGTTCCTTGTGGAACTTATGAATCAGGAGTTTTTAATTTCTTAGGTATATACAATCTAGTGAATAAATATGGCAGCAATATTGCCTTAGCTAGTTTGATAGAACCAGATCATGGCACAAATATCATCGCCTCTGACTGGAAATATTTACTCGCCAGAATCAAAACTGGAGTTGAAGAGGAACAAATTGAACTGGGTGGTAAGCATTTCCCTTCTCTCAAAGAGAGCGTTGCTACTTCCTAGTGAGTGGGGTTAACGAACCACAGAGGCACAGAGAAAAAGAGAGAAAGATTCTAAAACTTGGTTTACTTAAGCATTGTTGACTTGGCGGACTAATAGGTTGGTACTGATGAAAGAGGATGTTAAGCAATCATGTCAATTATTGCAGGTCAAACAGTACTTTTGACAGGAGCCTCACGCGGGATAGGAGTCTTTATTGCTCGTGCTTTGGCAAAAGAAAAAGCGACTATAGTTGGTGTTTCGCGATCGCAAGAGGCACTAGATCAAGTATCTGCCGAAGTCAAAGCTTTAGGAGGTCGCTGGTTAGGTATTAAATATGACCTCAGCAAGGTTGAGGATCTGCCAAACCTCATTCAGCAAATCAATCAGCTTGCAGGGCCAATTGACATTTTGATTAACAACGCAGGTATAGAGATATACAAGAAATTTCAAGATTATTCAACTGCGGAGTTACAGTCAATATTAACAATTAACTTGCTGTCGGGGATGGAATTAAGTCGTTTGGTACTACCAACGCTGTTAGCCCAAAACAGGGGTCACATTGTTAATATTGCTTCTCTGGCTGGTAAAAAGGGAAACCCTTACAACAGTGTTTACTCTGCTAGCAAAGCCGGTTTTCTTATATGGACTGATGCACTCAGACAAGAACTAGCTAGTAGTGGCGTGGAGATTTCTGCAATCTGTCCGGGATATGTTTCTGGCGAGGGAATGATTGCCGATACTGGCGTACCTATACCAAAGTTAGCAGGTGCATCTACACCGGATGATGTCGCAAAAGCCGTCATCCGCGCTATTAAGCAGAATCAAGCAGAAGTGATTGTCAATCAAGATCCGACAACAGAAACTTTATCAAAACTGCTAATGGGGCTATGGCAAATTTTTCCCCTATTTGGCGACGCAGTTTATCAGTGGATGGGAGTAGGTAAGCTCAATCAACTCCGCATCGAGAATCAAAAGCCCGTTGCGTTGAAATTTAGTGGAAGTAAATCAATGGTAGCAGCAACAGACAAAACTACTGAAAGATAATCTTGTTGAATTTAGATATGAAATTTAAAAAGATTGTCTCGAACCCAAATACAAACCCAATGGAAAAGCCATGAAAAAAATATATTTGATGATTTATGATTTAGGTGCAGGTCATCGCAGCACAGCCAATGCTTTGCAAAAAGTGATCGATAAGCGGCAATTACCTTGGGAAATTCATATAGTTGATGCTTTCAAAGAAATTATTGGTACGACTGCTCCACATTACGTTTATAATCAGCTAATACTCAAAAAAGACTGGGCAAAAATTATTAATGACCCTTTCTTAGTTCCCTCATTCAAATTACAAATACGCCTTTCTCGTTTTGCTTGGCTAGGACGTTTTAAAAGATACTGGCAGCAGCATCAACCTGATATGGTGGTTTCATTATTGCCCTATATCAACGGTCTGATTAATCAAAGCTTGCAGGCAGTATCGCCTAGTGTGCCTTTTACAACCGTAATGACCGATCATGCCGATTGTCCACCCAACTTCTGGATTGATCCACAAGGACAATTTTTAATTTGTCCTACTCAACGAGCAGTTGAACAAGCAAAAAATTTGGGTTATACGCAAGAGCGAATTTTCAGCACTTCAGGAGTAGTAATTCATCCTCGATTTTCTGAATCGGTAAATAGTGATCGCAAAATTGAAAGAGAACGCTTAGGTCTAAATCCAGATTTACCAACAGGTTTAATCACTTTTGGTAGTCAGGGATCAAAAGCAATGCTAGAAATTGCCGATTCTCTAGAGAAATCGTCATTGAATCTACAACTAATTTTTATCTGTGGACGCAATCAAGAGATAGCAAACACTTTGCGCGGTCAACAAAGTCGTTTACCAAGGTTCATTGAAACTTTTACTAGTGAAATTCCCTACTATATGCATCTATCGGATTTCTTCATTGGTAAATCTGGCTCTGTAGGTGTTAGCGAAGCTGTGGCAATGAGCTTGCCAGTAATTACAGATTGCAACGCCTTAAGTATGTTTCAAGAGCGACCTTCGGCTGAGTGGATTGCAGAAAATGAGATTGGAATTGTAGTCCCCAATTTCCGCGATATTAACCAAGCTGTAGCAAAGCTAATCCAACCGGAAACCCTAGCTCAGTACCGTGCCAACGCCGCCGCGATCAACAATCAAGGAGTATTTGAAGTTGTTGATATTTTGGAACAAATTCTTGAAAACTCCTTCTCAGTTGCGCCTTCTTCAACAATTGAGATAAATAAGCAGTTATCCTCAACAGTTTGATGAGTTCCGAAAAAAATAACCGGAGTGAAATAATATGCTATTTGATTGGCTGATTGTAGGGGCTGGATATTCAGCCTGTGTAATGGCTGAACGCCTAGCAACTCAGCTTGGGCAGAGAGTACTGATTGTAGAGCAGCGAGATCACATCGGGGGTAATGCTTACGATTACTACAATGAGTATGGTATTCTCGTTCATAAATATGGACCTCACATCTTTCATACTAAGTCTAAGAAAGTATGGGATTATCTCTCTCAATTTACAGAATGGAGACATTACTATCATCATGTGCTGGGAGTTTTGGAGGGTAAGAAAGTTCCTATCCCTTTTAATCTCAATTCTCTCTATGCACTTTTTCCTGAGAAATATGCAGAGAAGTTGGAGAATTTGCTTTTAGAAAACTTCGGTTTTGGAGTAAAAGTACCCATTTTGAAACTGCGAGAAAGTGCTAGTGGGGATCTTAGCTTTTTAGCTGATTACATTTATGAAAATGTTTTTCTCCATTACACAATCAAACAGTGGGGCATGAAACCAGAGGATCTGGATCGCGGAGTAACGGGACGTGTTCCAGTTTATATCAGTCGGGATGACCGTTACTTTCAAGACCCCTATCAGGCTATGCCTAAGCTAGGCTATACAGAAATGTTCCGGCGAATGCTTGCTCATCCCAACATTAAGGTACTGCTAAACGCAGATTACCGCGAGATTATCAAAGATGTTAAGTTTCATCGGTTACTTTGCACTGGGCCGATTGACACCTTTTTTGATTATATGTATGGTGAATTGCCTTATCGTAGTCTACGCTTTCAATTCGACACTTTGGATCAAGAACAGTATCAAGAAGTGGGTACAGTTAACTACCCCAACGATTACGACATCACTCGCATCACTGAACAGAAGTATTTATCAGGACAAACTTCTCCTAAAACTACCTTGGTGATGGAATATCCCCAGGCTTATGTACCAGGGAGAAATGATCCTTATTATCCTATTCTCAATGAAGAGAGCCGCGATCGCTTGAGCTTATACCTTAAAGAAGTAGAGAAACTCAACGGTACAGTACTGTTTGCCGGACGACTTGGAGATTACAAGTACTATGACATGGATCACGCAGTACTTCGGGCACTTGGTTTGTTTGAGAAAGAAATAGCCAATTCTATGTAAAAAGTGTCAAAAAGATGCGATCGCGCTTGTGATGGATAAAAAACATAGAATTTCTCTAAAATTCTCCCTAAAAAATTGTTAATATTTTCTCACAGAAGGATTATGGTGCAACAACAACTCGTTAGTACAACCAAGCAACGCCTTGAATGTTTAATTTGCAATTATCGCGTCAATCCGAATGATGAATGTGCATTTTCGACGTTCAATTGTAACGTCAGAGCTTTTATGGATGAGACGTTTAAAGTTTGGAGATGTCCCGATTGCAAGACAATTCATTGTCTAGATGTCGTCGATCTCGACCATTACTACGCAAAATTCCCAGTTTTTCAAGCTCAATTAACATCGTCCTACCGATTTATCTATAGTAACCTCTGCGGACGACTGACAAAGCACGGATTTTCTAAAGATCACTCCCTGCTTGATTATGGCTGTGGTGCTAATGGTCTATTTGTACAATATTTGCAAGAACGCGGCTTTACCAATTCCTACGGATACGACCCTTACGGGTCAAAGGATGGCTTCGGCAATCCAACAATCCTCCAGTCTAGACCATTTGATTATATTTCCCTCCAAGATGTCATTGAACATGTTGAAGATCCTTATATTTTATTAGAAAATTTAAACAGCTTGCTATCCCCTGGTGGTTATATCCTCATCGGTACACCTAACGCAGCCAAACTTGACCTGAACCGACCCGACTCACCCGATGACTATAACTTTGTGCATGTTCCCTACCATCTTCATACATACACGCGTGAAACCCTGGAATCTTTAGGGCGTTCTCAGGGATGGGAGGTTGTAGATTTCTTTGACCGGGGATTTGACGATACACCTTGGTTTGGCTATAACGTTCGAGCTTGGAATACCTACGTCAGCCTCATGGACGGGTCAGTAGATGTTGTTTTTGAGCCGCTCAAACTATGGAAAATGTTTTCCTCTCCTAAATTCCTCTTCTACGCTACTTTCGGCTACTGGCTGAGTTTCCATTCTAGGATGTCTGTCATGTTCCGCAAAAGCATTTAATTCAACAGCACTGTTGGGTGTTTAAACCTATTTTCAGGTAAATAGATCACGCGGTAGGGGCGTAAAGACTTACGTTCCTACGACAGATATAGTTCAAATACATGAAAACTGCTGTAATAGAAATTCGCGCAGCAGCCAAATAAAAAGTAGTTTTGTTGTGCATAAAAGAAGAGTTTTTACATTTATGAAAATAATCCAATCACCCTCATCTCCAAAAAAAAGTTTTTTGATAAATATCGTCATCGGAAATGGTGGTGGCGGGCATATCGCTACCTATAATGCGCTACGTTCAATCATTGAGCAGCAACAACGACCTTGGGAAATTAGTTTAACCGATGTGGACGAATTAGGGCAGCGCTTAACAGAACAAAAAAAGACACTGGATATCTTTAAGCTATTCGGAACTAGTGGAGATCAATTTATAAACCAGATGATGCAAAAGGGCTGGACATGGGTTCTCCAAATAACAATGCCTCTGATTAAACTACTAATCAAACTAAATTATGATGCTGGAGTGAAGATGTTTGAGGAACATTGGCGCAAGCAACAGCCAGATATGGTAGTTTCTGTAGTGCCGTTGTTTAACAAAATGGTATGGGAAAGTTTACAGCGGGTAAAACCAGACACACCTTTTGTGACAGTTATGACAGATTTTGCTGATTGTTCGCCCGCATTTTGGATAGAACCAGAGACAGGAAGTTATGTGGCTTGCGGCACTGGAAGAGCAGTAGAGCAAGCTCGTTCTTTGGGAGTAAAGGAGGAGCTGATCGTCAAAACTTCGGGACTGGTAATTAACCCTCGCTTTTATGAACCAATTGTGAGGGATCGCGGCCAGGAAAGACAAGGGTTGGGTCTAGATCCAGATTGTCTGACTGGACTTGTGTTATTCGGGGGTAATGGCTCCAAAGTCATGCTAGAAATTGCCAAGCATCTGGAGCGTTTTCAACAAAAGCTACAACTCATCTTTATTTGCGGACGCAATGAGGAACTGGCTGTGGCTTTACGTGAGAGCCAAGGTCTTCAAAAGAGGTTTGTCACCACCTTTACAAAAGACATTCCTTACTATATGCATCTTTGTGATTTTCTGATTGGTAAACCAGGCCCTGGTAGCATTACCGAGGCGCTAGTAATGAAGTTACCAGTGATTGTGGAACGCAGTGCTGCGACAATGCCACAGGAACGATACAACACTGACTGGGTTCAACAGCAGCAGGTGGGTCTGGTTATCCCCAGTTTTCGAGATATTGATCGAGCAGTTGAGCAGTTTCTTCAGCCCGAGAATTTTGCCCGCTACCGTGCAAATGTCGCTGCGGTAAACAATAGAGCCGTATTTGAAATTCCCGATATTTTGGAGAAGATTCTGGCTAGTAATTATAAAACAACAGTGGCAGAACCACTCCAGCAGAGGTAGTGAAAGCGATGAATCAAGATCGTGTTAAAGCAATTACGCTGGCGGCAATGTGTTTCGCCCTCTTCATGGCCAATCTTGACGACACTGTGATGAATATGGCGCTTCCCAAGATTCAGACAAGTCTGGGTTCTGGTCTGTCAGCATTGCAGTGGATTCTTAATGCTTACACCCTACCTGCGGCTAGTCTAGTGTTGCCAAGTGGAACATTAGGAGACATTTATGGACGTAAGCGAGTCTTCCTCTCAGGACTAGTCATCTTTACGATCGCTTCTGTAATCTGTGGTTTCGCCCCCAGTTTAAGTATATTGATTGCTGGGCGAGCTCTTCAAGGAATTGGGGCTGCTGCCTTAGTGCCTGGTTCTCTGTCGATCATCGCTGATACGTTTCCTGAACCGAAGGAAAAAGCTAAAGCCCTTGGTATTTGGGCTGCGGTGTCAGGACTCGCCCTCGTTGCTGGCCCAGTACTAGGCGGACTGCTAGTGGATACTTTGGGATGGCAGAGTGTGTTCTTTCTCAACTTACCACTGGGCGCGATCGCTTTTCGGGTGACTTCGCGTGTTGTTAGGGAAAGTAAAGATCCCAACAGGCAACGTCTTGATCTGCCTGGTTTATTGCTCAGTGTAATCTTTCTGGCTTCACTTACCTATGCACTTACTGAGGGTAATGCTGGATTGTGGCGATCGCCGCTCATTGTCTTGCTGCTGATGGTTGCTGCACTTAGCTTGGTAGCATTTTTATTTGTTGAGTCCCGCAGTAGCCACCCAATGCTGCCATTATCCTTATTTCAAAATTCAACGTTTACTGTAGTCAATATCGTTGAAATTTTGGTATTCTTCACTCTTGTCAGCTTGCTTTTTATTTTCAGCCTGTTCTTGCAGCAAGTGCAGGGTTACTCGGCAACGGCGGCGGGCTTGCGCTTCCTCCCGATGAATGGAGCTTTTGTAATTGCATCTATATGTTCTGGGTGGTTTGCCTCTCGCTTCGGGTGGCGCTTTACGATCACAACAGGACTGATCTTAGCAAGCATAGCTACGTTTTCCTTGATCCGAATCAATGCCAATACAGAGTATGGAGTGATTTTGTGGAGCCTGATTCTTTCGGGGTTCGGTAGCGGCTTGACACTCGCACCCTTAGCAGCAGTAGGTCTGAGTTCTGCACCCTCCACAAAAGTGGGAATTGCCTCAGCAGTAATCAACGCTAGTAATCGTCTGGGCAATATCTTAGGAGTTGCTATACAAGGAACAATTCTCACACAACAGCTAGCCTCAAATTTGGCGCGATCACTCTCTACTTTGGGCCTCCCCTCAAATCTCCAAGATCGCCTCATCGCTGATGTTTTGCATGGTGGATTTAAAGTCCCCAGCAACCTGCCAATCAACATTTCAGCCCAAGCTATGCATCAGGCGATTAGTAATGCATTTGTGTCGGGTCTACACGCAACTGTGCTTGTAGCTAGTATTGCCCTCTTCGGTGGGGCATTTTTGATTCTGGTGTTTGTTCAGCCAACTTTTAACCAAGTCACTAAAAATTCTTTTCTTTCTATTAAATACAAGAAACAGGATAAACGCATCTGAATTATACTTTACAAAAAAGATGACTTATGTATAAACTGAAAAATCAGGATTTATCGTTTATTTGAGACTGTTAAGGACGCTACGAAAAATAAATCATTTACTATTTGGTCTAATTATTGGATACTATTCTTTGAAGATACCTAAATATAACCACCAAAGCATCCATCGATAGCAGCTAACGAAAATTAGTAAAAGGATGTTTTAAGGTAATTTTTCTTTTTCCTACTTTCCTAAATTTATCGCTCATACTCTTGACAAAATCATGATCTTATCGAATGAAACAGCCCTGCCTTAGTCCCCAGGGACGTTTCATTCGAGTAAGTAAAAATTTTCTCAAGATAGTAGATTTTGCGACTTTTAAAACATCCTCTCATAAGTCCGAAACTGAGTCTCGAAAAAATCTAGATTGTTTTTCAAATAAAGGATTTCAACAAAATGGCTGACGAAAAATTAGTAGTCTCATTAGCAACACCTGCCAGCGATGTAGTTTTCGGAGGGGGTACAAATGATTCTGAAGCCCTTTTCGGTCGTGCCGGAAACGACACCATTTATCCTGACAATCCGATTGCAAGCGCGACTCAAGCAACAAATGTAGATTATTTGTTCGGTGATATATTTGACAACTCTGCTGAAGAGTATGAGATTATTCTGAATATTCAGAATGCTCAACAAGGTGGTAATCCATTTCTGATCTTAGATAGAAATATCCCATCTGTAGGGGCAGACAGATTTGTTCTTGGTGATACAAGTCAGCCCTACTACACTACCTCTAACCCAGATACTCTACTAACCACAAACTTCCTTGGTTTGAACGAGTTTGCTGTCATTTATGATTTCGGTATCAATAATGATGTCATCCAGCTAAATGGTAAATCGACAGACTATCGAATCGTAAAAATTAATGGATTACAGATTGCAGGAGTAGCACAACCTCTTTCTGGAGAAGCGATATTTTCACTGCAACAGGGAGCACCTGACCTTGTAACTTTTGTAGTTGCCAAGCCGGAAGTCAGTTTAGATTTGACATCGAAGAATTTCCGGTTTGTCGGTGAAAAACCAGCAAAAAAACCAACAAAAAACAATAAAATTCAGCAATTAGGGACTACCGGAAACGATCTCAGTCTTGCTACGGGTGCAGATGCTGCTGGCAATGTTTATATATCAGGAACTACCACTGGGCCATTGTTTGGAACAAATCTTGGTTTTGGAGATGCTTGGCTAGCCAAATATGACAGCAATGGCAACCAGGTTTGGGGTAGGCAGTTTGGCTCTTCTGGGGATGAGTCTAACTTTGCGATGGTTACAGATAAGGATGGTAACTCCTACATGGCAGGTGGCACGTCGAGTAACTTGTTTGGAACCAAGCAAACAGAAACTGATGTTTGGGTGGCTAAATATGACACCAATGGCAACCAGGTTTGGGGTAGGCAGTTTAGTGCTGGTGGCTTTAGTAGTGGAGCCTTTTCCATTGATCTAGATCCAACAGGGAATGTCTACTTATCAGGAATAGAAATTAACAACAATGATAGAACAGACATTTTCAATTTTGCCGTTCAGGATAATTCCTGGGTGTCTAAGTTTGACAACAATGGCAACCAGCAGTGGCTTACCCTGATTAAAGATCCTTCAGCGACCTTTCCTTTTGATATAACTCCCTTTTTTGATGAATGTTACGACCTTGCCGTTGATAAGGATAGCAACAGCATAGCTGTAGGCTGGACTCAGGGCTTACTCAGAGAGTCAGACCCATCACGACAACTTTTGAAGTACGATGCTTGGGTGTCAAAAGTCAATACCGCAGGGGAGATACAGTGGGTTCAACAGCTTGGAAGTACAAATCAGGGACTTGATTTTGCTTGGGGTGTTGATACTGACAGCAAGGGCAATATTTATGTTACAGGATGGACTACAGGGGATATTGGCACAAAGGTCGGAAAAAAAGGAATCGGGGGTCGTGATATTTGGATTAGCAAACTTAACCCAGATGGCTCTCAAGTGTGGGCTAAACAGTTTGGTTCTCCAGATGATGATGGCATGTACTTGTCAGATATGCAAATAGATGAAAATGACAACATCTTTATTATCGGAGAATCTAATGGCAAGTTAGGAAAAGGCCAAAAAGACGAATCTTATAATGCCTGGGTGGCGAAGTTCGACACTGATGGCAATAACAACTGGATTCAACAATTTGGAAGCAAAAATAATCTTGACTATCCTATAGGTGTTACTACTGAGGGAAAAGGTAGTCTTTTCGTGACTGGAGCTACTGATAGCTTATTAGGGAACAGTGGTGGCGTTAATACCTCAGCTCTGGACGGTTGGTTGGCTAAACTTGACATCAAGGACGGAAAACTGCAAAAATTTATCGGCGGTTCAGATGTCATAAGTATTGCCGCTCCTGAATCAATTCCCACCATTGATATCACTAACGAACTTGTAACTAGCGAAAGGCTGCCTGAAGGCGATAACCGGATTAACCCTGCTGCGGGAATCAGTACTAGCCGCAGTGCATTCAACTATGGAGAGATCACTTCTAGTCTTGGTGGCATATTTAACTCTCAGTCTGAAGGTTCTTTTCCTTCAGCTTTGGCTGAGGCAGTTAATAATGGCACTATAGTGGTTTGAAATGATTAAAACTTACATAATGACAGATTAGAGCTAATTTGTAAACTAGAGTAAAGTCGTTGAATCGTAAGGCTTTCAGTAATTTGAGCCAATCAAGCGTTTATCTAGAAAGGCAAAGGGCAGGAGGCAGAGGGCAGAAGGAAATTCTGACTCCTGCACTCTGCCCATGACCGGGAGAGGAGAATTACCAAACAATAACCCTCTTTTCTCCCCTGCTTTTACGTTGAAAGGTGTACTTGGCGTAATCACCAACTTGTTTAAGAAACTTAAACATTAGTAAACTGATTTCAGATCAACAAAGCTATTAATCAGGACAATAATAGCTGCTGTTAGCAGCAACATCGTTCAAAAGGAATGCTCATTGTTAAATATAATTGTAAGCTAAGATACAAACTTTTAGCAAGAATATATAAGCTGGGCTAACCTCCTTTATGACTTTAGATAAGAATAAAATCAGATAAGACTTGCTTAGAATAGTTCGCACGTCGTGTTTAAAGCTTAAACTTCTTTATTTTCACCAATCGCCAGTTCCTTCTTGCTATGTTTCAAGTGTTTCCAAAGCACCCTAATTTGCTGGTAAGCTTCTTCTGGAGAAAGCTTTCCGCCTGTTTCTAGGCAAGTGATGTAACTAATTTTTTGGGCAAATTCTTGGAGGTTGGCATTAAATGCTAAAGTCTCTGGCTGGAATTTACCATAGTATCGGCTACGAGGGTAAAGAAAGCTATCTTTGTCTTGCGAGTTATCTTGTGTCATTAGTTTGTTGCTCACAATTTTTATTAAAAGTTTTAAACTTGATTTTTCTACGTGTAATTACAGATTATAAAATCCCAATTCCAGAAGAAGTTAATATTATAATTAGAAATATACTTATACGGCTACTGTAAGAAGATAGAAATAACTCATCCAGTTCATAAAAAGTTAACTGTCTAAGCTTATTACTTAATAATGATCGCTTATGCTTTTCTTGCTTTGGCTAATGCGCTTTTTGATTCACCTGTAACCAAATTTCTAAACTTACAACGCGTCTGGTAAAATACAGCAGATCGCTTGCTTTAAAACTGCTTTTTCTTCCACTCCAGAAAGGAGAACACCAACGGGTTCATTGGCTGGTGGTGTAATAGCAGGTACGAACACGATGCGATCGCAAACTCTGTTATATGATGTCTGCATAATTAGTTACGATTCCCACAGTCATTGCACCCCACCCCGCAAGCGAGGAGGGGATTAAGGGCTGGCGCTATATGTGAAGCTCAAAACACGATAACTGCCCACATACTAACTCCCAACCCGATCGCTGCTAGGTGTTGCCAAAGGAGCGATAGCTTCGCTAACCCCTTTGGTGTACGCAGTGGTTGCTTTGCAATCTTCTGCGTTAATAATATAGTCAGTAATACTGATAAAATTATCGTTGCACCTTGCAAAAAGGCAATCACAGCCGGGTGAGCCACCAATATTGGCAATTGTTCACCACTCAAACCAAGAGTAGCAAAGGTTACGGGTAAAATCTGCCCACCTTCGCCCAAGCCCAAACGCAGATAGTGAGCCAAGTTTCCCCCTAACACCAATGGTAGGTAGCCATAAGCAAGTTCTACAAATGAGCGAGACTTACGGTTAAAGTTGAACAGTTGCAGTAAGCCATAAGCCGCAAAGGTAAAAATCGCTGGGATAATTAACACTAGCAGCGATAATCCCAAATGCGGCCAAAACTGAGTTAAATCCAGTTCTAGCCCCAACCAAGATTGCAATTCTGGCAAGCGATGCAGATATATCCCACCCAACAGCAAAAACAATAATGCTACTTCATAGGTGCGGGGTACATGAGTTGTCCATAGTTCAATACCAGGTGGACGCAAGTTGAATTCGACGGAACGATGGGGACAGGCTTTAAGGCAAGTCATGCATAGTACACAATCTCTATTATCTTCTAACTGCGCTGGGTGCGAGTATAAAGGACATCCATTAGTTTCCATCCCTTCGCCTTTTTGCGGCCCACCCTTATAACACTGATAGGTGGTGCAACTGGCAGAACAAATCCCTTGCTGGGCGCGGAGTTCCGTCATTGAGAGTTTGGCAAATAAACCATTCATCCCGCCGATAGGACAGAGATATCTACACCAAAATCGCCGCTCAAAAATCGCAGAGAAAATCATCGCCCCAGCAGTAATTAACAGTAGCAAACAAGCACTGAGGTAGGCAGTATTTTCTAAATGCCAGAGTTCTTCCCATAAGAAAATTAGGGAGAACAAACCAAACATGAACCATCCGCCCCATTTTTCAGCTTGCTGTCTAGGCCAGCGCTTGAGTTGTCGAGGCCACAGCCAGAGAGATAACTTTTGGGTAATTTCCCCGTAAATCATGAAGGGACAAACAGAACACCAGATACGACCCAAAAAGGGAAAGAGAAATAGGAAGAAGGGCCACCACCAAGCCCAAAATAAATTTAATACGAAATTGCGATCGCGGGTTTGTGGGCCAATAAATAATATTGCAACGATGATGGCAAAAGCCGTTGCAGTAAAACCATAGTTAATGCGATCCGGCCACCAGGGACTACGCAAAAACCGCCGCAAACCAGGATAGGCATTTAACAGATTCACCCGAAATCGTTTTTTCTTCGTTTCGGCTGGCCAGAAAATTTCTTCTGTTAATTCATTAGCACCCTCCGCTTGCACGATCGCTCTTTCTACCAGATTTTTTAATTCCTTAAGATTGCCAGGAAAATCATAAGACTGTAAGCGACGTAAAGCTTCTGGGGTGATGCGCGGTTTCGGAATGCCTCTAGCCCGAATGTAAAGACTAGTGTAATATTCTACCTGTGCCTGAATATCAGCTTTCCGCACCCGTAGCGGTGGAACTTTAATAATGTGACCGATACAGCGTTCAATTGTCGGCTGAGTTTTTTCTGAAACAATCAAAATTCTGGCTTTACTGGGACGAGGTTCGGGTGCTACTTCTCCAGAACGGCTGACGGGGGTATATGTGCCAGTTTTGAGCAACTGCGTCACGGAAGGTAATAATTCTTCGGGCAATTCTTGGATGTTGTTGAGAACTAAAGTACCTTCTCCCAACCACTCCAATAATCCTGGTTTGCCGCCGGCGCGACCAAATAAATCTGCACCGCTAGTTTGCAGAATACCGCAATTTACTTTAATAATTGGTTCTCGCCGTTTTGGAGAACCAAAGTGGATGAGGGCTGCTATATTATCTTTTTCTAACCCTGGTTCTCCAAAAATATCCACAGATTTACGGTCAGCCGCCGATAAACGAATTTGCTCACGTAGCCTTACAGCATAGCGACTTGTACCGACAATTCCGCGTTGGGCTTTGGTAACTAAATATGGTCGCAAAGCTACGGAACGTTCTTGTTCATAGCCAAGTGCAGATGTTGCCTGAGCTAATTCTTGAGCCAATTGACGCGAAAAAGCCTGAGCAATTTCGGGATATTGGGTGGCTAATTCACGGAATTTATCACCGGGTACAACCCACAAATGACATTCAGTTACTGTAGTAATTGTGAATGGAGTTAATTCATCCAACAGCAATTCTTTAAGTTCAATCACTGCACCGGGGAGAAATCCACAAGCGAAGGCTGGGTTAGTTTTATTGGTGCTGTTGCTTTCGAGTTGACCTTCTTGGAGAATATAAAGGGCTTCTGGAGGAGTGCCTTCGCTAACTAAATCAGTTTTGGCACTCACCACTTGTTCTTCAATTACTTGTGCGATCGCATTTAACACCTCATGTGAGAGAATTCCTAAAGTACTGCGTTCTTGTAGCCATGTAACCATTTCTGGAGATGTCATATTAATTTCTCCGTATAGGCTGCTGTATAAAACGAATTATCCCTTGAAAACTAGGTCAAAATATCTGTATCTAGCGATCGATGCGTAACAATACAGAATTGGTATCAGTAAAGTTGTGAGTAGTTATTGAAAAAGAGGCAAGGGAGCAAAGAGAAAAGGGCAGAATGCTTTCCCCCTACCTCTTCGTTAAATGTCTGGTTCTTGCAGCCATCGCGCGACCATACCCGCTAAAACTCCACCTAAAATTGGAAACACGATGAAAATCCAAAGGTCAGCCAATGCCCAATCACGAGTAAAGACAGCTGTGGCTAGCGATCGCACCGGATTGACGCTGGCATTTGTCACCGGGATCAGGATAAGATGCGCCAAGGTAAGCCCTAAACCTATGGGGATGGGTGCAGACTGCTTGAGGGCAGGAGAAGATGTGACGCTCAAGATCAGCAGCACAAAGCCACAGGTAACAATGAGTTCGGCTAATGCACAAGCCCACCAGCTATAGTTACCAGGGGAGTGAATTCCCACCCCATTAGAACCAAAGTCGGCTGTTGTAAACCCAGGCTTGCCCATGCAAATCAAAAATAGGATAGTAGTTCCCCAAATTCCGCCGAGAACTTGACTTCCTATATATGGCAAAACGTCTCGGAAAGAAAATTGCTTGGCTACCCAAAAACCAATTGTGACGGCGGGGTTGATGTGACATCCACTGATCGACCCAAAAGTATAGGCAGCAGTCAACAAACTTAAGCCAAAAGCGATCGCCACCCCAGTAACTCCAACCCAAGGGACTGTGCCAGAAATAACCGCAGTACCCACGCCCATTAGAACCAACCAAGCTGTACCTAGAGCTTCTGCAAAACATCGTTTGGCTAACGAGTAACGATTCATGAGAAATGCTATAACTGGCTATACGTAATTGATACTTGTACAGATTAGCCGAATAACACTAAGATAAATACTCGCTTCTTGATTATTAAGTATAAAACGTAACGATATACTGCTGGTTGCCTGATTGAAAAACTTGAGCAGAAATTAAATTTATC
Source organism: Nostoc sp. FACHB-888 (assembly GCF_014696655.1). Lineage (NCBI taxonomy): Bacteria > Bacillati > Cyanobacteriota > Cyanophyceae > Nostocales > Nostocaceae > Nostoc > Nostoc sp. FACHB-888. The sequence goes on from NZ_JACJQM010000014.1 coordinate 75,791, forward strand.
CAATTGAAAACTGCTGTAATACCATTTCACGAAAAATTTGATGCAAATGTAAACACTGAAAGCCTTGCTGCATCTAAGTTTTTTAATTGCGTTAGCGGAGCGGGGCGTTAGCCCATTGCGAATTGCGAATTGTGAATTGGTATAACTTGTCATGACTCATGTGCAGCTATTGCATATTAATATTGGGAAATTGATCGGGAGAAATTATGGCACTATATCTAGACTCAGCGATCGCATCTGAAGCTGAAGTTGTTAAACTTTGGGGATGGGTGAAAGGCATTACAACCAATCCCACGCTGTTGTCTCAAAGCGATACACCACCAGAAACCACGCTCAAAAAATTGGTTGCCTTGACGAATGGCCCCTTATACTATCAACTTGTGGCATCTGATAAAGCTGGGATGTTAGCTGAAGGTAGAAAAGCTTTCGAGATTATTGGTTCACAAACAATTTTGAAGATTCCCGCAACACCGTTAGGTTTTGAAGTGGTGGCGAGTCTATCACCAGAAATTACCTGTTCGGTGACAGCAATTTACAGTGCAGCACAAGCAGCAGTAGCACGGGAGGCGGGAGCTAAAATTGCTATAGCTTATGTAAATCGCGCGACGCGGTTGTTAGGTGATGGTATTGCTTTGGTGCGAGATATAGCTAGTGTACTCAAAGGCAGTGATACTGAAATCTTGGCAGCTAGTATCAAATCTCCCGAAGAAGCAGCCGCATCATTGCAAGCCGGGGCGGATCATTTGACTTTACCATTGGTAATGTTGCAAGCGATCGCAACTCACGAATTCTCACAGAAAACTGTTGAAGAATTCGCTAAAGGAGGCATTGGCTTAAGATAATTCGTAATTCGTAATTAAAATGAGTTTGTCAGATATCCCTAATCTTTGGGTTCCCTTGGCACTTTTAGGTTTAATTATTGTCGCTGCTGTATTTTTCAGCCGCAGCAGTTGATATTTAAGCATTACAGTGAAGGTGGAGGTTCAGTTCTATGTTTGCTGTTGTCACGCCCGATACAATCCATTTGCCCCCAGGCGCAGTAGTACGCCTACCCGGAAGTTGGCAAGACTATCAAGCACTCAATGAACAACTAGGCGATCGCTCCTCTCCTCGCATTAAGTATCGAGATGGAGAAATTCTCTTGATGGCACCGCTACCAGAACATGGGCGAAAAGTAAGTGTAATTGCAGATGTAATCAAAGTTTTGCTCGATCATCTGGGGCGAGAATACGAAGCATTTACCCCAATCACAATGGAACTGCCACAGGAAAGTGGTATAGAACCAGACTATTGTTTTTATATTGAAAACTGGCAAGCGATTGCAGGTAAAAACCGCATCAATTGGGGTGTTGATCCATCCCCTGATTTAGTGGTAGAGATAGACATCACTAGCTACACCGATGTAAATGACTACCTGCCTTATAAAGTACCAGAAGTTTGGTTGTTTAGAAAGAATCAGCTTGTGATTTACAGATTGCAAGGGGATGTCTACACTATTGAAACTAGTAGCCGCTATTTTCCTAACATCAATGTGTCAGAGGTAGTTACAGAGTGTTTGAAAATTGCCTACGAGCGTAATACTAGCGCTGCTATTCGGGAATTACGGCGGAAATTGGCCAGTGAGAATTAAATATTTTGCGATCGCTTTCAGGAGGTGATTGTCGAATGGAAAGAATAGAACAGTATCGCCAAAGCATCCGCCAAATATTAACGTCTCACGGTAATTTTGAGAGTGGCAATTCAGACAATGAGGTGCAGAACCAAGGATTCACAAATCAAATTATTCTTCCTCCTGCCTTCTGCCTCCTGCCTCAAAACCAGTGACTTTGTACTTCATGCAAAAGAAAACTGCTGTATTCTGGGTTTACATCCGCCGTATAAGCGTCCGTATACAGGGTATGGAGTAGCTTAAGGGAAAGCAACCACAGCATATCAAAGATCACCGCGCAGACAATCTTCATCAACGGCGGCTACTTGATACGATAAAGTGCAGAGTGTCACAACTTACTTTCAAGTAAATAAAAAAGGAATACGTACATGGGAAAAGGGAGGTTAGAAGCATTCAGCGATGGGGTGATTGCCATTATCATCACCATTATGGTGCTGGAAATCAAAGTGCCGCATGGGTTCGATTTAGCTGCGCTGCGTCCCCTGATTCCAGTATTTCTCAGCTATGTGCTGAGTTTTATCTTTCTTGGCATTTACTGGAACAATCATCATCATCTCCTACAGGCAGTCCGACACGTTAATGGGCGTATTCTTTGGGCGAATCTGCATTTGCTGTTTTGGTTGTCGCTAATCCCCTTCGTCACTGGCTGGATGGGCGAGAATAACTTTGCTGCTATGCCAGCAGCCCTTTATGGTACGGTATTGTTATTGTCAGCGATTGCTTACTTCATCCTTACCCGCACCCTAATTTCTCATCATGGCAGCGATTCGACATTAGCGATCGCAGTAGGCCGAAATTTCAAAGGAAAAATATCGGTGCTGTTGTATGCAGTGGCAATTCCACTTGCCTTTGTAAACTCATGGCTTGCCTGTATACTATATGTTGTGGTTGCAGTTATGTGGCTCATCCCTGACCGTCGCATTGAAAATACTCTCACTCGCTGAACGTATTTGTTCAATATTCGATTGTTTCGTCTGACAATGCGATTGTTTCGCCTGACAATGCGATTGTTTCGCCTGACAATGCGATTGTTTCGCCTGACAATGCGATTGTTTCGTCTGACAATGTGATTGTTTTGCCTGACAATGTGATTGTTTTGCCTGACAATGTGATTGTTTTGCCTGACAATGTGATTGTTTCGACTAGCAAAAACAAATCTACCCCTTCTTTTCCCTTACCTTATCTAAAAACCTTGCCCCATCAAACAGAGATATCTAATAGGACGGGATAAAGTTTTTTGTATTTTATGCAAATGAGAACTGCCATAATGTGATGAGCGATATTAGACTCCTTTCACACAAGTGCAATATCTAAACACAAAAAATACCAGAACTGCAAAACCAACCGCCGCATAAAATACGCTATTAATTCCGCCAAAACCAAACGCATAGCCCATTAACAATGGCCCTAATGTTTGTCCTAATCCATAGAATGTTCCGTTTACCGATATAATTGTTGCCAAATATTCTTTTGGTGCTAAATCTGCTAAAAGTGTTTGGATAGTAGGAAAACCAATACCAAGTCCAATACCAAAAATTGTACTAGGGATTAATAATAACCAGATATTTGACACAAAGGGAACTATTAACATAGCTAAAGCATAAAAAACATAAGATGCACTAATTAAACTTGTGCCACTAAATCTTCTACCTAATCTACCTAATTGGGAAGCTGTAATAGTAATTGCTACAGAAACACTAGAAAGTAGCAATCCAATAATCGTAGGCGGCGCTTTAAAAGTATCGTTAATTAGCTGTGGTAAATAGGTAACGTAAGCGCCATAAAGAAACACAAAGTTAGCAGCACTGGCAATAAAAAGTCCAAATAGCTGACGATTTTTCAGAACTTTGACGGCATTACTTAAATACTGTTGAAGGTTGCGATCGCCTTTTGGTTCTGGATTATTGAGTGCAAACAAAACTAGTAATCCAAGAGGAATCGCTAATATCGGCAGCATGAAGGGATAATACCAGCCCATTGTTGCTAATGCACCACCAATTATTGGATAACTTGATGTGCCGACGCTGCTAATACTTGCATTGTAACCCATTGCAGTAATTCGTCTGTCTCCTGTGTATAAATCGCCGATTAAGGTGATACTCAAAGAAAGCAAAGAAGCAGCACCAATTCCTTGTAGCAAACGCAACCATAGCAATAAATTAAAATCACGAGCAAAGGCGCAGGCTGTACCAGCTATGCCAAATAAAAACAGTGAAGGAACAATAATTCTCTTTCTGCCCCATCTATCGGCAAGAATACCAATAATTGGCCCTAAAATCAGAGATGGGAATGTAAATGCTGTAATCAATAAACCTAAATTTTTCGGGTTGATATTTAAGTCTTTGGCTAACTTGGGAAAAGCCGGAGTCACGCTAGAAACTCCGATAACAGCAATCAATGTAACTGCACAAATAATCTGAAAATTTAGCTCTAGATAAATTGGCCTCTGTCGTTCAAATTGGCTGTTATCTTCTGGTGAATTCATGATTTTACTTTGGTGTATAAATAATCAATAACGCGAAGCATCTCTTAAGACGCTTCGCGTTTATGTGCAAAAAAGAGTGCCTAATTGATTGTCGTCTTAAGCTGCAACTTTTTCCTCAAATGGTTTAAAGGTTTTTTTGTTAGCACCGCAAATCGGACATTCCCAGTCATCGGGAATTTCTTCAAAAGGTGTACCAGGTGCAATTCCCGAATCAGGATCGCCAGCAACCGGATCGTAAATCATGCTGCATTTTTTGCAAATCCATTTCCGAGTTTTGGCATCTTCACCTGCGACTCTGGTTGCTGTTTGTCCTCCATTTAATACTTCTAAGGCTTCAGCATAACGATCGGCGTGGTAATTTTCGATAAATTTTAACAACCCAAAACGGTGTGCAGCTTCCCGAAACGTGTCAGCATGATCGCTAGATTCTTTAACTTGTTTGAGAAATTCTTCAGCCGCAGGATTGTCGCGATCGCGTTGAGCATCTGCGGCAAACTCAGGATACATTGTGGTATATTCGTAAGTCTCCCCCTCAATTGCCAAAGATAAACAGCGTGAGATAATTTCCCGTTTTTGTTCATCAGTTAAAGCAGCCGAATCTTCTACCACAAGTTCTGGATGTAGCAACTTAAAATGTGCAAAAGCGTGTTCGGTTTCTTGATCAGCTGTTTCTTTAAAAAGTTTTGCCAAGTCTGTAAACCCAAGTTGACGCGCTACATCTGCAAAAAACAGATACTTGCGATTTGCCATCGATTCACCACCGAAAGCAGCTTCTAAGTTTTGAAGTGTAGTAAAGTTGGACAAATCCATAATTTTTGGATGCCTGCAAAGTGATGTTTAGCCTGAAAATACAGACTCTACAACCGGATAGATGAGCCATTCTTTGTACAATTTTAGAAACGTTTTATACAAAATTGATTGGCTTATATTTAGTAATCCGTTTTGTGAGCTGCTCTTGGACAATTATAAAACTGAAAAGTTTTACAGATGACAAATGATATTTTTGATTTAGAGATGACTGTGATTTCTTCAAGTCGTCTGAAGTTCTAAAAATGGGTAATCAGTGTATCCTGTTGCATCAGGGGCATAAAATGTCTTTGAATCTGGGGTGTTCAAATGTGTGTTAAGTTCTAAGCGTTTTGGTAAGTCAGGATTAGCAAGAAATAACTTGCCAAAGGAAACTAAATCTGCATTGTTGCTGGACAGAATACTATCTCCTGTTAGGCGATCATAGCCACCATTGGTAACTAAAGTACCTTGGAATATTTGGCGGAAGTAAGGTGTTACGGGGTTCATGACTTCGCGCGTTGCTAAATCGACTTCATTCGGTTCCATCAGGTGAAGATAGGCAAGTCCAAAGGGGTTAAGAGCGTTGATGGCATAACTAAAAGTTTCTTGAGGGCTGGAGTCATGCATCCCGTAGAAAGTATTACTTGGCGAAAGTTTGATCCCAACACGGTTTGCACCCCAAACGCTAGCGACTGCTTCCACAACTTCTAAGAGGAATCGGCTGCGCTTTTCTATTGAACCGCCATACTCATCTGTGCGCTGGTTCGAGCCATCTTGGAGGAATTGATCGATTAAATAGCCAAATGCACCGTGAAGTTCAATCCCATCAAAACCAGCCGCCAAGGCATTTTCTGCGCCTTTACGGAATTGCTCGACAATCTCGGAAATTTCTTGAGTTTCTAAAGCACGAGGAGTTTCCAACGACACTTTACCTATGGGTGTATGGAGTGAGCCAACTCCAGCGATCGCACTAGGAGCAACTGGCAACTCTCCACCAAGTAAAGCCGAGTGAGAAACTCTCCCAGAATGCCAAAGTTGCAAAAAAATTCTGCCCCCTTGTTCATGTACTGCATTAGTTGTCAACTGCCATCCTGCCACTTGTTCTTCTGAGTAAATTCCTGGGCAGTTGATGTATCCTAAGCTCAGAGGTGAAACCATTGTACATTCAGTAACAACTAGCCCAGCACTAGCCCGTTGCGCGTAGTAAGTTGCCATCAGCGAGTTTGGGATGCTTGCAATTGCCCGCAAACGCGTCATCGGTGCCATTACGATCCGATTTGGTAAAGTGTAAGGGCCAAGCTGAACTGGTGTGAAAAGATTGATATTGGAATTCATGGCTGAAATTTTATTGGTAGATTAACGGCGTTATACATTACTGGTTGAGGTTTTGAAACGGGGAATATCGCTTTCCTGATGAAAGCTTCAATCGCCTCACGCGATTCCACCGTTTACACGGATGTTTTGCCCAGTGATCCATCTGGCTTCGTCGCTAGCGAGGAACGCTACTACATCGGCGATTTGTTGCACATCTCCGAGTTTGCCAAAAGCAGCCATTTGGGCTAAACGATCTATCTGTTCTTGTGTTTTGCCTTCTCGAAACATTTCTGTATCGGTGGGGCCAGGAGAAATAACATTAACTGCGATCGCTTTTGCACCCAATTCTTTAGCTAGTACCCGTGTAATTTGTTCAACAGCACCCTTGGTTCCAACATAGGCACTATAAGTTGGCAGCATCATTGCCGTAGTTGATGAAGAAAAGTTGATAATCCGCCCCCCTTCTGCCATGTGTTGCGCGGCTTGTTGGCAAGTAAAATAAGTGCCTTTGACGTTAATAGCAAAAATCGCGTCGAAATCTTCTTCACTCACCTGAGTAATTGGTTTATAGAGGGCGATTCCGGCATTGTTGACCAAAATATCGACTTTACCGAAGCGTTGAAGTGTTTGCTCAAATAACCGTTGAATGTCGGGTAATTTGCTAATATCAGCTTGTACGGCGATCGCCTCTACTCCCAACTTTTCTATTTCTGCAACAACTTCCTGTGCTTTGCCTGCATTACCCGCATAGTTAACGACAATAGATGCGCCGTTACCAGCTAACTTGAGTGCGATCGCTCGTCCAATTCCCCGCGATGCACCAGTAATAATTGCAACTTTCCCGGCTATTGATGCCATAGATTAATCTAGTTTTATTTTGGTTCGCCAAAGTGATTATCTGCTGTTAACATACTGTACCAAGGTTAAATTTAGCGATCGCTGGTAAAGTGCCAACTTCATTCAAGCAAAAATCCCGCCAGCGACTTCAACCGGAAAGGCAGAGGGCAGAGGGCAGGAGGCTCAGTTGGAATACTGTCCTCTGTCCTCTATCCTCTGCCGCGACTGCAATAAGCAAGGGTTTGAGTCCCCCACTGAAATCTCTGATTCAGTGGCACTTAATTGATGGGGGTCTAAATCTTCACCAAATTCTTCCCTCCTGCCTCCTGCCTTCGTTTTAAGTAATACCAATTCTTTATGAGGGCTAACTAAAATACGCGGCGCATGAAAACAAAAAAATTATTTTCAACGATCGCTAAAACTTAAGCTGAACTTCCCCCGGAGCAAATGTACTAAACAGCCCTTTAATCCTTATTAACCAACAACGCAGCCGAAGAAGCTCTTTTACGCTTGCGTATCGAGGCAGCACCAAGCATAGTGCAACTAAACAGTGAACCTAGAATTGTTGAGGGTTCTGGGACAGTATAGACGTTCACCTGATTACTTTTAGATTCTACTAAGGTTAAACGAGTTAACTTATCGAAAGTACGGGAATATTTACCTTTAAAGCTAGTCGAAGCATATTCCTGTTTTCCGCCAAAATAGTTTTTACGAGAAGTCTGACTTGAATCAAGAGTTATGCTGCTACTCGGTTCAAATACAAAAGCATCATTGTTACCTAGAGTTGATAAATTTCCATAAATCTTGAAAGAGTCCAAAAGTTCATCAGTGTCGCTGTCGTATAACTCATATAATAACTCTCCACGAGCATTTGCACGTTCAGTGAATGCATCATCAATGGATGTTCCAAGCTTAAATAAGCCACTGAAATCAAAATAAAACTCTTTGTCTACTGTAAAGTCATAACCGATAATCGCAGCCAAGCTTTTCGCCGACCCTGTATACCCATCACCCTGACCTTTAGCTTGGCTGAAAGACCAATTGGAGGCAGAGTTGTTTGCATCGACATTAAAATTAGCCTCAGCTTTAGCATCAGCACTTACTTGACCACCTGTGCTAATTGCTTCAGTCACAGTATCAGTCAGAGTCCTAACACTTGAAGGACTGCTACTAAAGTTGTCTATGTTGAATCTTGACTCAGAATATGCAATGGTAGCAGCTTGGCTCGGCGAGGTTGCCAATATCGAAGTAGCGATCGCTGGAGTAACCAGTGCCAAAAAACGCTTGACAGTTTTAATGTATTTTTTCATACAATTTTTTGTTTTTCCTTTTACGATGCTTGGATTGGAAATTTGTCATGCTTACTTACTGCCTTACTAATGAGCAAGAGCAAAATATAGGCAAGCAGGATGGACAGCTTGGGGAATTTTCAAGCCGATTTTGTCTTATGCAAAAGAAATCTTCTATTTAACAATGAATGCTTATTTACCGTTTTCTCACCCCAAGTTCAGTAATATCCGCACCAGTAATTTAGTCATAAACCCTAGATTGCAGAAAATTAAGTACATACTTATACTAATTGTGCGTCGATTCATGTCATGTAAACTTTGAGTAAAATGGAGCGTTCCTTAATTGATATTTAGGTAAGGATTTAGGTAGAGAGGAATTGACATAAGTGATGTTGATGCCAGAGCATCCTTTGATGAGCAAGCAAGCCACGTAAAATCAAGCGAACCTCTACCAATTGTCGAAGTCAGGATTAGTATAAATACGGTTCGGTTAAGGTGCATAGTGTAAAGATCCCCTCACATTCATACCACTGTTCTACAACGGCATGTTTCCATAGGTTTTAAGAAACGGATTCACCTTTGGGTAGATTTAGACAGAATGATCAAAACTGTATATTTGGATGTAATAACAGATAATTTGCCACAAAACCTCATGCTAAATCAGTAATTTCCACATCAACAGATAAAATATTGAGCGAATTTAAACTTACGCATTGACATAAAAATCAAAATAAGAGGTATGATTTTCAGCGCTTCTAACTTGATTTTTCTATTATTCACCAAGCGATCGCAACCAACCAAAGGGGTTTATAAAAGCCTGAAACAACGTCTTTACATTGATACACAAGATGATTCCTTTGTACAGTGCGTAAGTCCTAGAATTCTAGTTAGTTCCTTAAGTTCCTCATAAGCCATGACATCCCCTGAGCCTCAAACTGATTTTGGAGAAAAAGCTCCACAAACCTCATTTGAGCCACCTTCTGGAAAACGGCGGTGGCTTTGGGTTTTAGCTGCACTACTATTGTTAGGAGGCGGAGCAACTCTAGTTTGGCGTTTGCTCACTCCCCAAAATCCAGTATCTTCAACTGCTAATGTTCAACCTCAAGGGGTAAGAGTCAAAATATCGACAGTACAAAGCGGTATTATTGAGGAAAGTTCAGATTTTATTGCTAGCCTCAAGTCCCAGCGGTCAGTCACGCTCCAGCCGAGGATTCAGGGCCAAGTTACCCAGATATTTGTCAAATCGGGAGATCGAGTCGCAGCAGGAGCAGCAATTCTCCAAGTAGATCCTGCTTCACTTGCAGGTGTCAGTGGAAGCAATGCTATACCTCAAGGATTTTTAGTGCAACTGGAAAATGCCCGCGCCATACTCAAATCTCTGGAAGCACAACGACCATCCTTTGTTGCCAATGTACAATTGTACCAGCAGAACTACGAAAAGTTTGTCACTCTAGCTGAAGAAGGAGCCGTATCTCGACAGACTCGCAATCAGTTTGCTGATCGGCTCGCCAATGCTAAAACTAATCTTGATGCAATTGATTCCAGGATTCAAGCACAACGAGCCAACATATTGCAGGCTGAACAAACTTTGCAGCAAGCTAATGTAAATATTCCACAACAAGGGAATCTCCAGTCTGACAAAATGATTGCTCCTTTTAGTGGCACTGTTGGCAACATCGCTGTGAAAGTAGGTGATTTAGTTAACACTTCCACACCATTAGTTAATATCACGCAAAATCGACCTTTATAAGTCAATATCTCTGTGCCATTACAGCAAGGGCCACAATTGCGTAAGGGAATGCCAGTGGAAGTGATGAACGCACAAGGTCAAAAGCTGGGTAGAAGTAGAGTATTTTTTATTGCACCTAGTGCTAGTAATGAAACACAAGGAATACTGATAAAAGCACTTTTTGATAACCCTAATGGTCAGTTACGTGCAGATCAATTGGTAAGGGCTAGAGTATTCTGGAATCAGCGCCCCGGAATTTTAATCCCCACAACTGCAATGACTCGTATAGGGGGAGACACTTTTGTTTATGTTGTTGAAACAGAAACATCTCCCCAAGGTGTATCCCAACAAGTAGCTCGGCAAAAGCGAGTGAAGCTAGGCGAGATAAAAGATAATAATTATCAAGTTATTGAAGGGTTACAGCCAAAAGATAAAGTTATTATCTCAGGATTGCTTAATCTTAGGGATGGTGTTGCGATCGTTCCAGAATATTAATTAAAGGGAGTAGAGAGCGGGAGTGGAGGATAAATTTTCAGTCTTGTCTTGTACCAATACCCACTCAAGAGCTTTAACTATAGCAGTTTTGGTGCTTTACGGGTACTACGTTGGAGAACTCGTAGAGTAGCCGCTCCACGTCTTTTATATGGAATAAACTTCGATCTGACTCTTATTCTTCTCTCTCAAAAAAAGTATTCATAATGATATAATTCGTTTTGTAAATCGTAATTAGGCTATAAATTATTCATGTTACCGAGTATTTAATTAAGCTTTAAAGATAAAAACGAGCGATGCTTTTAAATATGACCCGTAGGCATCGTAGGCTGAAAATTTGTGTTTTCAACCTCGGTTATGAGTAGATTTTAAGCGCCATTATTTATTAACAAATGGTTAATAAACTTAGCTTAAGCTGTCACCAATGGGCAAAGGCAAGCAATTACTTAATTACGTAAAACAGGCAAACAATTATGTCAGTGCGAATCATTCAATCTAAATGTGGTTTATTTTTAACTTGTTTACTTGGACAAATAATGTTGTTTGCTGCGCCAGTACAAGCTGGAGTGGAGGGCAAAAGCTACACTGTCAGTGTTAATTCGAGTTTAGGAGATAATTTTACTGCTTGTTTTCAATTTAACACCAATGGTACCTTACGCTTTCTTGGGCAAAACGCTACTTATACTACTTCTAATGGTAACAATCAGGCAACTTGGAGAGCAGTCACCCCCCCTTCAGCATTAGTAAGTATTGCATTTAACGGTCAAGTAATGGGAGACTTTGTTTCAGCTCCTGGGATAAGTGGTAGTGGGATGAATTCCAATGGAACTACTTTTACTTTAAATGGAACACTCTTATCTAGCCCAACATGTCCGCTAAGTCCATCAAATCTTCAATTTGGGGGAAGTCGAGAAAATCCCTTCTTAAAATAATGTAATCTAGGCAGGTTTGATAAATCAGATGAGCTTTTGGTTGAACATGTTCAACAAGATTCGCCAAGCCTCGTCAAACTTTAATCTGCCGTGAAGAGAGGGCACTTATCCTCAGATATTGCAAAATATTTTTATTTCTCCCGCCTGGCAATTACTTGAAGTCGCTGGCGGGATTTTTGCTTGAATGAAAAGGAAGGAAAACATTCTTGACAGTTAGAAGTTCCCCTCTTTTTAAGGAGGCTAGGAGGGATCTAGGTTTCAGGCTTCAGTGCGTAAGTCCTAAATACTTTTATTTCTCCCGCTTGGCGGTTATACCATTTCACTTTAATAATGATACAAATACGCTGGTAGGGGCATTATCAGACATCCTCTAACTTAATTGATTGCGAAACTTGCTAAGACTAATAGTTAATAACACAACAGCAATACTAAGCAATGCCAGAATATGCATCCATAACACTTCTAAACCAACCCCTTTAAGTAAAATGCCTCGAACAATGGCAATGTAATGACGTAAGGGATTCAGCAGAGATAGGACTTGAAAAAAGGGGGGCATGGCTTCGATAGGGGCAAGCACCCCAGAAGTCTGCAATATCGGCATATTGACGAAAAATGACATCAGTACCACCTGTTGTTGCGAGCTTGAAAACATCGCCAACAGAATACCTATACTGATCCCAACAAGCAGATATATAATTGACAGCCCAAAAAATAGTAGAAAATTTCCCCGCAACGGTAAACCAAAGACCAATTGTCCTAAAATCAAAGCTAGCAGAATATCTCCCATGAGCAAAAACGCTAAGGGCAAAATTTTGGCGAGCAAAATTTCCCAGTTTGCGGCTGGTGTCATAAGTAATTGCTCCAAAGTTCCGCTATCTTTCTCTCGCACAACAGCGACTGATGAAACTAGTGTTCCAACAAGGGTTAACACTAGACCCATAACTCCCGGTACAAAATACCAACTACTTATTAGTCCTGGATTATATAGAAATACCACTTGGAGTGATACTGGAGGATTCAGCTGGGTTTGCCCAAAGTTACGATTATAATTTTGAATAATCTGAGTCATGTAGCCACTGGCAATGCCTGCTGCATTTGCATCCACTCCATCAATGAATATTTGAATCTCAGCTTCTTTTGTTGGCAGTTTTCTGGGGAATTCTGGTGGAATGAGCACCCCCACATTCAGTTTGCCCTCTTCTACTTGACGGCTTAAATCTTTCTCCGTTGTTGGTACAGATTCTATGGTAAAAATGCCATTAGAGGTCATTGCCTGAACCAGTTCCCGACTAGCACCTACATTCGCATAATCAATAACACCCAATTTCAAATTATGTACATCAGGATTAAGTGCAAATCCATAAAGTAATAATTGCATTGTTGGTGGCACAATCAAGAGAATAATTAACTGCTTATCTCGCAGAATTTGATTGATTTCTTTCCGGAGTAATGCCCAAAACGAGCTATTAATTAATCGTGAAAAACACATATTGGTTAGTAGTTATAGGTTAGAGTTTAGCAATCTTTAGATTATATAAGTTTCCTGTAAAATAACCTTAAGCTAAGGATTTCAGCCTACAAAAATGCAATTTATAAGTGTAAAAGAATAATGAGGAATTAATACTTAGGAAGTAACAGTTTAATAAGGCAATTGCATCCTCCCTAAAGCACGACGTGTTATATTAAAAAACACCAATCCAAAAACAATTAGTACGACTACATCAAACCAAACTCCTGCCCATCCAGTACCCCTGACAAATGCATCACGAGTGATATCTATAAAATAGCGGGCGGGAACTATGTTAGGCATAAGTGATATGGGAAAGGGAATGTTGCTAATAGGATAAATAAAACCAGACAGTAATAGAGAGGTAACAAAACCGATCACAGAGACACTTTGTACAGCAGCATTTTGGTTACTGCTTCGTACCCCAAATAGCAAACCAAATAAAACACTGTCTGTAAGAAAAACTTCTAACTGCGCGTTTCTTATACCGGGGTTGAAACCAGTTGATTGTGCTTGGGTGAGTGCCGCTTGGGCAGCGATTAACTGCTCAGAAGCCGCATTTACTGCTGCCTCTCGTGCCTGTAAAGTTGCGATCGCAGTGTCGAAAGTAGTTTGTGTTTGGTCAAATTGCTGTTGGGTAACTGCTCCATCATTCAGCAATTTAGCATAGCGATCGCGATTTATTTTAGCTAGCTTGACTTCCGCTGCTGCCTGTTTAAGTACCGCCTGCGCTTGCACAACTTGTGCCCTAGCTACCGCAGTGTTAGCTCGTGCTTGATTAACTTGACCTACCGTATCACCTCGAGACTGCTGTAAATTAAGTTGTGCTTCAAGGATTTGGCTGTTGACTTCTTCTATCTCACCTTGTACCCGCTCTACATCTGAACGAGCCTGTTGTTCATCAGATTGAGCAGACGCAATCTGTGCGTTTGCAGATTGCAGTTGTCCTTGCAGCAGTTGGTCGTTGCTGTTATCTAATTTAATTAATTTCTCACCCTTTTTAACTGCTGCCCCTTCGCGTACTGCGATCGACTCAATTCGTCCCGAAAGCTTTACGCCAATCTCAGTTTCATAACCTTCAATGCGTCCACTTACTTTGAGTATGTCTGCTCTCGGTTGCGGCTGTAAGGCATCATGTAAAAATAAGTTGTACAAAATTTATTTGGAATAGCTTGCTAAATCTAGCTTTCGCACAAAAATTGTTCAGGTTATTTTTACACAAATCCTAAGCTCCAAAATAGATAACCAATACCTGCGATCGTCACCGTTGCCAATATCAAAGGAACCGCTTTGGTGCGATGCTGCTTTGCTGGTGACACTGGAGCAGGAAGACTTTCTGTATATTTAGAGACAGTCTGAGCCATGCTATTACCCTTGATTACTAATTTATGGATTGGATTCCCATCTTGCAGCAAGCCTTAAACTAAAGTTTGGGCTTTATAGAGGCGCGAAATTATCCCTAATTAATACAATACAATCTGTGTTGTCAACAGAGCTAAGGAGTCGCGCAAAAATAACTTGAACACTTTTGATTGGAAAGTAAGGCTAACAGCTTATTCCAAATTAAATTTGTACAACTTATTTTTACATGATGCCTAAGATAAATACAAAATCAACTGCCGAACCAACTAGAGAACCAAAAATCTTTGTAGGTAAAGCATTGCCAAACAACATTACCACTGTTCCCACAAACATCTAAGGCCATTGGATTTCGCGCCAAATGTAGAATCCTGCCACACCAACCAACAAAGCGATTAAAATTGTCAAAATTGGCGCTTGACTTTTTTTAGGTTTATATCTCAAACTGCCAGCAAAAGTTATTGGTGCTAGTTCCAAGTGCTTGAAATTAGTCACCAATGCCAATCCAATCAAACCAAATGTAATCGTCCAGGAACCAGAGAGCAAAATCGGTTTACTTGCCCACAACACACCAGCAGCACTAGCTAGTTTAACAGCCACTACCACTAACAACGGAATCAATAAATCATGTAATAAAAACCGCAGACGATTAAGGAATTTTAGGAAACTACCTTCATTAATCAAACGACCCAGCGAAATAATAAGATTGTCATAGGTCATTCCAGCTATCACTAACAGCAGCAACAATATGTTTGCATGGTGTGAGTGTTGCCATAAACTTATGCTCCATGTAGCTAAGACCAAATTAGCTACCGTATAGAGTGGATATAAGATAGCCCCCATAATTGAATTCCTAGTATTTTTACAGAACTAAAATTTAGATTACAAAATTAACTTTTCTATATTCTTATTAGGTTCAGCAAAATAAACTGAAGTAATTAAGAAGTTAGATATGAGCTAATGATTGCCCTGTAGCAAAAGCAATGTTTTATACTTTATAATCACTCGATTTAAAAGATTGTAAATAAATGATTAGTTTTTTATTTTTAAATAACTCTGTAAGAAATTTATTCAAATGTTGAATTAGCATCCAAAAATAGATTAAATACCATTGATTTAACCTCAAATACTGAGCTTTTCGTTTAAAAAGGTACTTTTCAGGTCAGGGTCAAAATTGTACAAGATATGAGTCAGCCAAGGGCAAACACATCTAAATAAAACTTCAAAGCCTTGACTGAAATGAACATATACTTGCATCGTGCCATTAGGAACATTATAAGCACGACGTTAAAAATGAAGGGCTAGAGTCAAACTTTAACTCCAGCCCTAAATATGCAGCTTTAGGTAATGCCTAAAGCATTAAATTGTCTAACGTGATGAAGTAAAACCAAAAGTTCGTGTTCCAAAGAATACGTTGAAATTACCCACTGTACCATCAAGTTGGCTGGTACTCTCTGAACCGACAGTCGTTAACTTCGTTTTCGCAAAAACTGAGATCGAAAAGTCTCCATCGCTCCATAAATAAAGCTCTTCTTGGCAAACAGATATATCGCTGAAAGTTGTGAAAAACTTTCAGCAATTTTTCTATTCTTAAATGCTCTGTAGCACACTGTAGTGCTAAGGCATGTTTAGCTACGCAGAAACTGATTGAGAGCTAGAACTAGAACTAGCTGAGTTCAACGTTTTAAAGCGGAAGCTCCTTGAAGAAGCAGAGGTAAAAGTGGAAGTTGATGTGATAGCCAAGAAGTTACCAACAGCAAATCCATCAGAGAAAGCTTCTGAAACTGCTAATCCACCTTGAATATTTTTATCTTCAAGAATGGTTTCTACATGAGAAAGATCATTGATAATCATGGTTTTACTTTTCTAATAATTAGTAAAGTGGACTTGTTTGGTTTTGTGCCACTAGATAGAATTTATTTCTCGTGACGAAAAAAATAATAACACTATTAAAAATTAATAAATAGTGGTTTTACGCAAATTTTATATTCATAAAGAATAAAATTTATATTAATGCAAATTGCTGGTTATCGACATCATTTTAATTTGATAAAATAAATTTTTAATTAGTATTAAGTCTCTATGCAAGCGGCGATAAAATAGTATTTTTTTAAAATTTATAAAATTAAATTACCGTCTTTTATATAGGATAAGCCTTGCTATGATTAACATTAAATAAGATTACTGCAATCAACGCCGTTGTAATAATTTACGCATTACTCATTTCCGATCTAGGATCATTTTCATGCCTAATCGCCTTTAAGAGGTTATCAGTGATAGCTATAGATGGAAATTATTTCATTAAGCATATTCCCCTCCTAATTTTCTATCTGAAGAGGATTTTATTGTTTAAATAACTTCGTTGCGTTAGCAAAGCTTACCGTAGGTATCGTTCAAATAAATAACTAGCAACTCGGGTTATTACCAAATTACCTTTTTATCTTCAATAAACTATAGATATGATCAGAAATTACGCATTGATAAATTAGACAACAAGTGTGGTAGTGAAAGCAAAAAAAAATATGCGATGCCTACGCCTACCTTAGTCCACAGGGGGTTGTAAAGATGGATAATTTACCTCATCTCGTATTTAGTATTCAGACAATCAGAGCGACCACCAAGCAATAAACTGTCAAGTGTAACCTCAACACTTATACTCTGTTAATACTTTCAGAATCAAAATATTCAGGCTGCACATGTTTAGCGAAGAGTTAATTGAAAACTGGTATGGGCTTAAGCTGACGGCAGAAGTTCTTGGGATAGTTGTAAATTGCTATCTGAACCTGGCTGAACCACAATTTCTAGTTGCTCGATTTGTCCCTTTAACCAATCAAAAAATAATTCTTGCTGTATTTGAAAGCGCATCTGTTCGTCTAATTGCGGTTGAATGATTTCCTCCACCCAAATCAAATAGATCCCTTTCTGTGTAGTGATAGGTTTGATAACTTGTGGTGGATTTGCAGCAAATACCGTAGTAGCAATTTCGGGTCGAAAATCTCTACGGTATCGAATACCCTGATATCCTCCTGCACGACGAAGTTCTGGATTTTGGATATAACAACGAGCTATTTCTGGAAAGCTGATTTCGCCTTCTTGAAGAGCATAAAACAGTTCCAAAGCTAAATCTCTATCTTCTAGGATGACTTCATATGTAGCGGCAGCAACATAATTGAGTTTGTGTTGGTAAAAGAAGTGTTCAACCTTATTTGCAAATAGAAAATGTGCCAGCTTTCGAGAGAGTATGTTGATCTGGATTGAGGTTTCAAAATCATCTAGAGAAAGATGATATTTTTTCAGCCATGCCCAGGTGTCAGCAGCTTTAACAAGTTTTTGCTCAAACCGTATTCTATCTGCTTCCTCCTGTATTTCTTCTGGTGTGACTGTAATTTCTGCTTCTAGGGCTGCTTTGGCGATAATTTTTTCCGTAGCAACAGCTTCCAACACACCAGGAATTTGGTAGGAAAGTTTAAGCTTGTGAATTATATCTTCTTGAGAAATATTCAAAATGTTTGACATGATAAGCAAGCACTGATGATTGTAAACTAAAGCTCTAAACCACTTTTTTGCAATTTCTTAAATGGGTCTAACATGTAGTCAATCATGCGGCGTTGGCGGACAATGACTTCAGCAGTGGCTGTTTGTCCAGCAGTTAATAGGATATGCTTGTCACCATTTTTGATATAGGGCTGCTTTAAGGTGATTTCTAACTCATAGGTTTCTATATTGCCTTGAGGTGTTTCCCTGGTTTTAGAGTCAGGAGAAATCCAATTGACTTTCCCCTCCACGATGCCATACTCCTGAAATGGATAGGCATCAAACTTAATTTTCACTGGCATTCCCACTTTCATAAAACCGCTTTCGGTGTTGGGCATATTGGCTTTGAGTACTAAGCCAGCATATTCTGGTGCTATTTGAGCAATTCTCTGGCCTATTTGTACTACAGCTCCTGCCTTGGTGATAGGGAATTCAAAAATCACACCATCAATAGGCGATCGCACCACTCGTTGGCGCAACTCAATCTTGATGGATAGTATCTGGCTTCTGGTTTGAGCAATTTCTGATTTTAGGGAGTTTATTTGTGTTTGTAGTTCTTTGAGTTGTTCCTGTATTTGAAGTTCTGCCAGCTTACCTGTATGGATCAGGCTTTGATAATTGCGTTGTTCTTGTTGCAAGCGCAGAGAGGCTTGTTGGATCTCAGACTGAGCCTGAAGAAGAGTTTTTTGATAGATGTTCTGTTGTTCTTGAAGGCTGGACTGAGCTTGAGAAATCTCGGTTTTAGCTTTAACAAGAAGTTGATAATTTTCTTTTTCTAACTGTTTCATCTCACTGAAGCGGTCTTGTGAAATGACACCTTGTTCATAGGCTTTTTGATAGCGTGGAACTTTTTCTTGAGCACCTTGGAAATTAATCTCGGCTACTTTATATACTGCTTTCCCAGAACCGAGAGCTTGCTGCGTCTGGTTAACTTTAGCCAATTGTTGCGCGTTCTGAAAGTTATAAGTAGCTTTAAGAGTATTCAGATTTTGTTGTGCCTGCTCAACTTGAGAAAGTTTTGCCAATTGTTGAGCTTGGTTTTGTTGCTTCTGAGTCTGCACAGAAATTATCAATTGGTTTTTGAGTATTTCTAAAGAACCTTGCCGATTTTGCAGCCCTCCAAGCTTTAAGTTTGCTTGTTCGAGTTGAGTTTTTAGAACATCTGAATCCAACTCCAGTAGAATCTGTCCTGCTTTTACGGTTTCGCCCTCTTTAACCCTAACAAAAGTGATACTCCCGCTAGCTGGAGTATCTAATTTTTGGGTAGCGCCTTTTGGTTCTATGCGTCCTCGAGCGCTGCCTGTTTCATCGACTTTGGAGAGCATTGACCAAGGTAAGATGATAACAATAAAGCCGAACACCACATATAGCAAAGAACGCGTCCATAGGCGTGGTAGAGCATCTAGCAGTTCTTCGGTGCCATAATACCAATCCTGCGTCTTATTGGGTGTCTCTATTTTGTTTTGAAGATCAAAAGATTCTGCATTATCTTCTGGCTGGATGTATTTTCTATACTCATCCGGTTCCTGTTTGGAAAAGCCAGATGATGAATTGAGAGATGGTTGTGGCATAGCTTCATCTTTAATATGAAGAGGTATGGGAGCAGGGAAAAGGGAGAGGTTGGAAGTAGCAAAGGTGAGAAAAGTATTGATTTTTAACTTTTTGCTTCAACTCAACCTGCTTGAGCAAGTTGCTGTTGGTTGAGGTAGTAGTAATGACCTTTCTTGCTAATTAACTCATCGTGTGTACCGCTTTCGGTTAAAATGCCTCTGTCTAACACTAGGATGAGGTCAGCATTACGTACCGTAGAGAGGCGATGAGCTATTATCAGGCTGGTACGCCTTTTGAGAATAGTATTCAAGTTGTTTTGAATAATCCGTTCTGACTCTGCATCAAGATTGCTGGTAGCTTCATCGAAAATCAGGAAACGGGGATTTCCCAACAGGGCGCGGGCAATGGCTAAACGTTGCCGTTGTCCACCAGACAGCATTCCGCCGCCTTCACCAATTTGGGTTTCGTAACCCATTGGTAATTTCTGAATAAATTCATTAGCACCAGCTAGAGTCGCCGCCTCAATAATCTCTTCTAAAGAAGCTTCTGGATGAGCAATACTTAGGTTTTCCCGGATTGTACCGCCAAACAAGAAAGTATCTTGATCAACAACACCGATTTGAGAACGCAGCGACTTGAGAGAAATACTCGTCACATCATGATCATCGATTAAAATTTTACCTTCGGTGGGAGGATATAACCCCAAAATTAATTTAGATAGGGTGGTTTTCCCAGAACCGCTCCTTCCTACCACCGCAACAGTCTGCTCAGGCTCGATTTCAAAACTAAGGTTTTCTAGTACGTTCGTCTCGCTTTCTCCGTGATAGCGGAAGGTCACATTTTCAAAGCGAATGCGACCACAAAATTTTCTCAAAGCCTGACGAGGTGAGGCAAACAAGTCTTCTTCCGGTTCCGCTTCCAACACGTCGTTAATGCGTTCGGCAGAAATCATGACTTCCTGCAACTGATTCCACAGGACACTTAGACGCTGAAAAGGATGAATGACGTTGCCTAGCAACATATTGAAAGCGACTAATTGCCCAATGGTGAGTTGGTTTTGAATCACCAGCGATGCCCCATACCAAAGTAATCCTGTAGTTATTAATGTTTCAATGGTTGCACTGATAATTTGCAGGCGATTGGCAACAACTTGTGCTCTAAACCCTTTTTTGATGAGTTTGTTTAACAGTTCTTCCCAGTGCCAGCGCACTGTTTGCTCAATTGCCATTGACCGTACAGAGCGAATTCCTGTTAGGGATTGAATCAAATAGCTATTTTCTTCTGCACCAGCCGTAAAAATCTCTCGGGAAAGACGACGCAAAATGCTAGTGGAAAACAGCGCTAGCAGGAAAAATGGTGGCACAATCAATAGCACGAGCAATGCCATCTGCCAACTGTACCAAAACATTAATCCCACATAAATAAACACTGTCATCAAGTCCAAGCAAATTGACAGTGCTTCACCTGTTAGAAAACGCTGAATTTTCTGATTTTCTTGGATGCGAGAAACAATGTCTCCCACGTAGCGCGACTCAAAGAACGAAAGAGGCAAGTCGAAGGTATGTTTGATAAAACCTACCAACATTGCTACCGAAACACGGTTGGCTGTATGGTCTAGGAGATATTGCCGCACGCCGTTAATGATGATGCGGAACAGACCAAAAATCAGCAACCCAAACCCGACAGCGTTAAGAGTGATTGTGCTACCTTGCACAATCACCCTGTCTAACAACAGCTGCGTGAATAAGGGCGTTACCAGTCCAAATATTTGAATCAGTACCGAAGCCAAGAAAACTTCTAACAGTACTTTTGAGTAAGGTTTGACTAGCTCAAAAAACTGCCACAATGATGCGTCGCCTTCTTCGGCTTGTTTAAAAAGTGCTGTGGGTTGCATAAGCAATGCATAACCAGTCCACCCTTCGTTCAACTGAGCATGGGTCAGGCTCAGTTGGCCAATGGCTGGATCAGCGACAATCACCTGTTTGTTGGTGATTTTATAAACAACAATGTAATGCTTTCCTTGCCAATGAGCGATCGCAGGTAGAGGTTGCTCTGCAAATTTATCTAGACTAGCTTTGACAGGTCGAGTTGAAAAACCTAGGCTTTCTGCTGCTGCGGCTAAAGCTCTTAGAGAAGATCCACTGCGACTGACATTAGCTTGCTCTCGTAAGCGATTGACGCTAAATTGTTTACCCCAATAGCGACCAATCATTGCCAAGCAGGCTGCGCCACAATCTGCGGAACTTTGTTGGGCATAGAAGGGATAGGTTTTAGTAAGGCTTCCCCACACCTGCCTTACCTTGACTTTAGGGCTGGGGAAGTAAGATAGAGATTTCTTTTGCTTTTGTTTTGGTGATTGTTCTCGCTGGGGAAAAGAAATGACGTTGCTAGAAGAACTTATTCGCTCTGGTTTTGGCTTGCTGTGAGGTGTCTTTTGGTTCTCAACAACAGCTTTTCTCTCTTCGATTTCAACAAATTCTGACAGTTGCTGCCAGTCCTCTTTAGCTATTTGCCAATTTGAATCTCGGAGAATGTAGGCTACTACTGGTTGTGTGGCTTGCCAAGCACCAGGTTTTGCCTCTGAATAAATTTTGCCTGGTGTTAAAGCGTGACCTTCAGAATTCCGCAGTTCTCCTTTTTGCAACAGTAATAACTTGCAATCATTTGGTATAATTATTTGCTGCTGTAAACTTAAATTATGCCGCTCAAATAAGGATAAGGCTTTGAGTATTCCTGGTACATCCAATGGGTTGCTTAGAAGTTGCGAGTTTTGACGATATAACATCACCAAATCCCATAGTTCTGCGCGTTTAAATAGGCGATCGAGAATCCCAGGAAAGCGATCCATTAACTCAAGCAATATCTCTTGTTTGAGATAACAAAGCTTAAGATTAGTCGAGGCTCTAACGGCATATGGCTGAAAAGCTTCTTGTGCAAACAGCGTGCCTTCCCCAAAACATGACCCTGCACTCAAGGTCGTGATTAAGTTTTCCTCATTATCCAGCACTCTAACTTTTCCAGCCAGAACGATGTAAATTCCTGGGTTCGCTGCTGTTGTTAGCCAAAACTGCTTTGCCACTGGTGGCTCAAAGATTTCTGCCAGTTTTAAGCAGCTAGCGATTTCTTGCTCTGAAAGTTTTTCACCCAAAAGAAGGGTAATCTGCTGATGTAGCAGTTGTTGAGAAAATACTGATGACATTACCTCATCTCCACCCAAAGTATCAGTTTTTGAACTGAACTGGAAACTATTGAAAGACGAATGAAAATTAAACTCTAGTGGGCAGAGAATTTGCAAACAAGAGCAGCAGCATTTCTAGATACTGCCTGACAGAATGTATATAAAAGTTGATACCTAACTGTTAAAATCTGACATTCAGCACAGCTACGGCGCTGAGTTTATCTAGACAAAGTAAATACTCCTGAATTATTCATGTATTAACTTCTATTCTATTTAGTAGAATTACATATAGCTTGTCAAGATACCTTTACGATAAATTTATATTTTCCGTTTAGGTGAGCTGAGACTTTCTACTATTTACTCATGCACAACTAAGTAAGTCGGCACGATAAAAACCATATCTGTTTAGTTTATAAAAACTATATAACTACCAATTTATAAGCTATTTACTAATTTTACATTTCGTCACATAGCTTGCTTTTTTAACGCCGATCTACTTAAACTGAATAAGTTTATTGGCAATTCATATTAATTATAAATTGCATTTTGATAGCGCATTAACTCCAAAGTAACAAATGCTTGAAACGAACAAAATATGTGTGTTTTAATTGCGTGGCTGTCTCTCAAAAGTGAATGTATAAATACCACATACTTGCTTGATGGCTATATATGTGAAAACTTTCAATTTCCCAATGGGCATCATGAATTGTGGCAAATTCAGTTCTCGTTAATAAGCAATCCGATTGGAAGTTGCTAAATCTTCCGCAATTATGCAACGCCAATAAATACATCTCCCCAGTCTGTGAAGGCTATAACTTAAGCATCAACTCCAGATTAGGCCGCAATTAGCGATCGCCATTACGGTTCAATGGTTTTTTGACATAATATGCATGAAATATGGAATTGGCTTGTACATAAGTTAGCAATCAGCAAAAGCTGACTATCCAATCGATCTTAACTGGTTTAGTTATAGGTGCGATGACTACAACGGACTGCGCCTACACACGCATTGCTCGCCGCAGCGATGTCTACAACGGACTGTGCCTACACACGCATTGCTCGCCGCAGCGATGTCTACGACGGGCTGCGCCTACGCACTCATAGATAGCACTTTGGTTTAACTAACTGTAATAACAGTTCCTAGACTCTCATTCGCCAATCTATCCACCGCACACACGGCATAAATTCCCGCTTGTTGGACGGTAGCGAAGGTTGTGCCAGCAGACAAAATTTGCTGAATTGTCCAAGTATCGCCAGTTTGCCGATAAAGTGTCCAGGAACGAACTGGCTGATTATCTCCAGGCTGCCAACTTAGTTTGCGGTTATTAACTTGTAGTTCAATAGGTGGAGAGGGCGGTTTTGTATCCTGCCAAGACAAAGTTGGAGCTAGCGCAGGTTTGTTATAAAGCAGACTTTGGAATTTATCAGCAATGCCTTGACTATTTTCCGTCAAAACACCGACATTAAAGAAGATATTCCCCAGTGACAACCGTCCAGCTTGGCTACGACTAATTTTCACCTGCTTTTCAATCTCATCACTCTCTCGACTTTTGTTGCTTGGTTCTGTCAGATTGTTACCAGCGTAAACGTGTCTTTGCTTTGTATTTATCTGTGTCCACCACTGTAGCAACGCCGAATAACTTTGTTGTGGTTGGTCTGTGCGCCAGTAAAGTTGAGGGGCAATATAATCAATCCAGCCTTCTTCTAACCATTTCTTCGCGTCAGCATACAGCACATTGTAAGCATCCAATCCAGTAATACCAGTGGGTTGTCCGGGGCGATAGATCCCAAAGGGACTGATACCAAATTTTACGTCGGATTTGGTTGTTTTAATTCCCTGCCAAAGGCGCTGTACCATTTTGTTAACATTGTCTCGTCGCCAGTCGCCAAGGCTGAGTGTACCACCAGCTGCTTTATATGCAGCATAAGTTTTGTCATCGGGGAAAGACTGTCCCTCGATGGGATATGGATAGAAATAATCATCTAAGTGAATCCCATCAACATCGTAGCGCTTCACTACATCAAGAATTACGTTGTAAGCTCTATCTTGAACTATTTTTAGCCCTGGGTCCATCCAGCGTTGAGTTTTCCACAAATAAACGCTTTCTGGATTGGTAGCCGCTATGTGGGGACGGACTGTTTTAGCTGGGTTGGTGGAAGTGCTAGCGCGGTAGGGATTAAACCAAGCATGAAGTTCAATATTGCGCTTATGACATTCTGCGATCGCAAAGGCTAAAGGATCATAAAATGGTTCTGGTGCTTTCCCCTGAGTTCCTGTAATCCAAGCACTCCAAGGCTCTAATTGGGATTCATATAAAGCGTCTCCCTCTGGTCGCACCTGGAAGATAAGGGCATTGAAGTTTAGCGCTTGTAATTTACTAATAATCTCGCTGAGTTCAGCTTTTTGTTGGGCAACAGAAAGTCCCGCCTTGGAAGGCCAATTACTATACCACACTGATGCTACCCATGCCCCCCGAAATTCTCGACTATGATTTACCTTAACGCTACCGACAGGTGTGGGCGTTGGTGTTGGTGTCGGTGTTGGCGTTGGTACTGGTACTGGTATGGGTGTGGGCGTTGGTGCTGGTGTCGGCGGCTGCACTAAGTAACTAGAGGTAATTTTTTCTGCCTCACCTAAATACACCAAAGCTTGATAAATAATTACTGCCACATCTGCACGGGTGGCTGCGACATTGGGACTGAGTAATTTGATATTGGGAAAACTAACCACCAATCCGGCTCTGGTGGCAATAGCTACCTGATTTATACCATACCCAGGAATCTGAACAGAATCTTGATAAATTTGTGGGAGTGCTGAGAGGAGATCAGGTTTTACCTTGATGGCAATTTCTAAGCCTGCTACCAAAGAAACTAAAACTTCTACTCTTGTAATTCGGTTAGCAAAACGGAAACTTTTATCAGGAAACCCACTAATAAATGCTTTTTCGTAAGCGTTTTTAATGGCGGCTGCTGCCCAATAATCAGTTGGTACATCAACAAAGGGAATATACTGCCGTTTTTTGGTAACTGTCGGAAATGCCTTGGCGATGATGGCGGCAAATTCAGCGCGAGTGAGTGAGTTATCGGGACGATAAGTGCCGTTAGGCAATCCACTGACAATACCACGTTGGGCTAAGGCTGTAATAAATAAGCGTGCCCAATGGTTTTGAATATCCGAGAAGGGAATAGCAATAGATACCATTGATGATTGCAGCTAGCTGGCCTTGATTTTGATTCCTTAGTTAATTTAGCAATATATCCGAGCGATCGCTGCTGCAATATCTTAGTAAACTTTCACTACTTAAGTTTGATTGGGGATTGGGGATTGGGCATTCGCAAGAAGACTTGGGGACAAGGGGAAAGATTTGTTTCAAGTTCTCACCCCTGCTCCCTGCTCCCTGCCCCCTGCTTCTTCCCCAACTCCTATGTACTAAGTAGGATTTGCAGCTTGCTCAGGAGGATTTGACGTAGAACGCGCGTTTAACGATAGCATTACGCGGGAAACGCCGGTGAAAATAACGCTGACACCAACTAGTGTGCCAAGAAGCCAGGGGGCATTGAAAGGCCACTGGAACCAAATCATTGCACCTAAGACCAGCGTAATAATGCCATCACCCAGTATCCATGTCCAGTTATTTTGCGGACGTAACTTGAATGCCAGAATTAACTCGAATGTACCTTCAGCCAGCAAAAAGCTGCCAAGCAACAAAGTTAGTGTGAGAATACCTGTATAAGGATAAACAAACAGCATTATACCTGTTGCAATATAAAGTCCGCTTAAGAGAAGTTTCCAGATAAAACCTCCTTGGTGGCGGGTTTGAGTAGCATAAACTAGTTTTGTAAATCCGGCGAAAATCAAAATTACTGCAATCCAAGTCTCGGTAAATAAAGTCGAGAGACTAGGCGCTGCGATCGCAACAACCCCGAAAATACTCAAAAGAACACCACTTATCAGTGACCCATTAACATCCTTCTTAATATCTCTAGAAACATCGGCTGTCATACAAATCTTTTCCCTATTTTTAAACTAAACTCTACATTTAGGTTAGGGAATTTCTAAGTAACAGAGTATGAACCCTAAGATAGACTCATCAGTATTAACTTAATCCTAATTACTGCTAAGAATTTACGACTATTGAAACACCAAACCAATTATCTGATGAGATAACTCTCATAAGAGTTTTGCAAGATTGCTCAAGCGTTCATAAACAGCGATGAGACGATCTCCTTTAAGTTCGACAGAAGTATTCGGATAATTCTGAATGGCTCCAAGCAGTGTAACTTCACCATTTTGTTCGATAGATGAACTTAAAGCAGTTCGCAGCGCCTGCTGATCTAGTTGTCCTGCGGGAGGGTGAACTACCTCACCAATTTGATCAACTAAAACTGGCCCTGCCCAACTAGACAGTAAGCTATTTAAAAAGGCAGGATCGGCTTTTATCGAAGCTTTCAATGCCTTACGAGCTACTGCGGGGTCTTGTTGCGCCGCCTGTAAATAAGCTCTTAATGTCGGGGTAGTTTTGCCAGTTTCTGTAAACTGAGTTAATTCTTCAACAGATATTTGCCCCTGAAAAGTACCATACCTTAAAACAACTTGTTCAGCAGCATTAGCATTAGTACTTGAGAGAAGAATAGTAGCACCTACGCCTAAAGCTACTGTTTGAGTGAGTAACTTACCGAATTTACTATTGTTTAATCGATTGATAAGTTGATAAATTTGCATTTTTTCTCACTTTAATAATGGTGCGGAGCATAAATGGGCACAAAATGCCTAAACGTTATATTATTCCACGAAATTTCTGCTACAGACACATGAGTAGGGACGTACAACTAGACGCCCCTACAGCCAATTTGTTGCAAAGATTATTGGAAATGGTGTTATTAAGCCTTTTCGTTAGGCAAATCTAATGAGGTAGTATTGGCTTATCTTCGTCTAAGGTTGGTGCTGGTACACCCAAATGCTTTCTTGCAGATTCTTCAGCTAGCTTTCGGTCTTGCTCGTTATCGAACTGGCTCTCATCTAACAAATGAGGATTTTTTACCGCTTCATCTCGGCTTGGTCGATAGCCATTTTTCCACTTGTACTTCAAGTCCATAATTTTAAAAGCAGATATACTGCGATTTGATTACCTAGTTCTTCATAGTAGGCGCTTAATGGAACATGACACTCCTACTATAGGTTGAAGAGGCTCATTCTGAGGGTACAAATTTAACAAAATTTTTGAGCAAGAATACTCTATCGGACAAAACTTGGTATAACACGCCAAGAACAACTCATGAGTGGTTCGCAAGTATAATAACTTTAGTAATTATTGGCGATCGCTGTCGGTTGTACATGGACTTTTTACATCTGATTGTAAAACAGAGACACCAAAGCGTTTCAGTTGAGATAACAGCAATACTATTTTCTCTTCCGGCAAAGGTTTTGAATTTGATGAAATAGAGGAAGTTCCTACAGGATTATTAGTATTAGCTGAAGTTTGTGTGCTTTTATTTGGACAGACTCGCATAGACACCAAAAAATCCCCAGAAGCTGGTTGAGAATTTGGTTTTATGTTGATAACTTCTAAAAAAGCTCTAGGGGGAAGTGATTGGTTGTTTCCCAAAGATATTTGATTGTTGGTTTGAATAACCCAACCAGGAGAAAGATTAGCAAGCGATCGCGCTGCGGGTGTCGCTTCGATGGTAGGGTTTTGAGTTTGTAACGGATTGGAAAAAATTGGAACTGACTCTGATTGCGATCGCAGTTGCTGCACAAACAATCCTAAAGAACCTGATGCTACTACAAATATTAAGGGGATAATCCAATGTAGCGGTAAACTAGGAGTTTTAGCAGACTCAGTGTCTGGAATTACCTGAGTTACTGACCTTGATAAAAACTGAGTTGGTAATTCATCTGAATTTACCTCTTCCCCAAAAAACACATTTGTATCAATTGAATGTGATTGGACTACTGGTGGTTCATAAGTATTTGATTGTCGAGTTTGAGTTAGCTTTGCTTCTCTTTCTCGAACAACTTTTTCTTCAATTCGTGCTACTTCTTCATTACTAAGTTCCAAAACGCGCTGATATCGCCTTAACTCTTCATGAATTTCCTCACTAAACGGATACTCGTGTTGAATTGTTTGAATTAGCGCTTGTTCATACTGTTGTAATTTTTGCAGATATGCTTCAATCTCAGCCTTAATTCGGTTTTCTATCGGAGTAATATTTTCATATTTTAGACCTAATAGTTGTTGCTCCTGCCGGAGTTGATTAAGCTGGGCTGTACTCAAGGGATACTGCTGCTGTATTGCTTTGGCAAATGCCTGTTCATATTGTTGTAATTTGTGCAGATAAGCTTCAATTTCAGCCGTAATTATAGTTTCAATTGAAGCTATATCTTCATTCTTGAGCGCTAAGATTTGCCGCTCTTGGCGAAGTTGATTAAGCTGTGTTGTACTCAAAGGATACTGTTGCTGTGTTGCTTTAGTAAATATCTGCTCATACTGCTGCAATTTTTGTCGATATGCCTCTATCTCTGATGTAATTCGGGCTGTAATTGGGTGAATATCTTCAGCTTTTAGACCTAAGAGTTGCTGCTGTTGCCATAGTTGATTATGCTTTGCTTCGCCTAAAGGATATTCCTGCTGCACTGCTTTTGTAAATGCCTGCTCAAACTGCTGTAACTTTTGTCGATATGCCTCCACCTCTGCTATAAGGCTGTTTTCAATTGCAGCTACATCTTCATTCTTAAGTTGCCATTCCTGCTGTATCTGTTGCAGTTGATGGCGAGTAGGTTGACTTAGGGGATACTCTTGTCGCATTGCTTTAGCTAACGACTGCCTGTACTGTTGTAAATGCTGTTTATAGACTTCAATTTCTGCATTGACTCGCGCCTCAATTGGCATTGTATCCTCATTCCTCAGCCCCAAAATTTGCTGAAGATTCAGACGTAGCATATTGATATCATCTTCACTGAGAGCTACTTGCTGCTGTAGTGCTTCTGTCAAGTCTCTCTCATATCGCTGTAACTTTTCTCGAAATTCTTGACGAGCAACTGCTAACATTTCATCTTCAATTGCAGTTGCTTCTACTTCGGATAGTCCCAAGCGATTCCTGAGTGCATCTAAAATCTTGCGACCTACAAAAGTAACATCTCCACGATTACTGTATCGCGCTACTTCTTTGCGATACTTCTGTTTAGGATCGCCTTGAGGAACTTTTGTAAGTCGAATCTTAAAGCCTTCTCTACTTGTGTAGATTTCTGGCTTCATCGTCGGCTGTATTTCTCTAACTTTCCGGCTGGCATATTCATGCAACTCGTCAATGGAGACAACGCCATCTTCATCTAAGTCGGCTGCGCCTGTTGTAATTCCCTCTATCAAATAACGGGTATAAATTGAGAGGTCTGCCCCCTGCTGCTCAAAAGAATATTGAGTTGAACTAGATGAAGTGAGAACAGCCCGTCCCTCACCGCCTAATTGCTCACGGATATCTACAGTACCGTCATCCTTTGCTGATAAACCCTCGGCAAAAGCACCACTAAAGCAACTATCCAAAATGACAACTTGCCGCTTAGAACGGCTGCGGCTCATGCTTTCATGGACAACACTGGCTGCTACTGCTGATGAGCGAATTAAATCTCCTCTAGGAGTTTTGCGTGTGGTGCGCGTTGCTAAGAAAAGTCTACCCGTGTCATCTTTAATGCCATGACCGGAGAAAAAGAGAACTAACAAATCATCTTTTTGACGATGAACAAATAGATTTTCGATAGCTTCTTCCATATCTTGGCGCTGGGGATTTTTTAGCACCATAATATCTGTCTCAGTAAAGCCGCCCATTTCTGGGTGTAACAACACTTGCTGCATCGCTTCTACATCTTTGACAGCAGCAGGTAGCGGGTTCAACCCAGGCTCATACTCACTCACCCCAATCAGCAACGCTACCTTAACCATTTGAGATTCCCTATCCTGCTACGAATTTCTCTGCTGCATCTATTGCTGCTTCTAACTCTTGCCGACTACTGGCTTTGACTTTCAGCTTCTTGCCATTGGCCTCAATTTCTAGTTCAATAGTTTTGTTACCTAGGCGATCGCCTAAAAATCCCATCAGTGCTTTAATATTCTTGGCATTCACCTGCGCTGTTAGCCAACCCACAGCCAGCCCTGTTAGTGACTTGCTCCCTCCTGGTGCTTCTGCTTCACGGAAAAGACTAGCATCTTCCACTTCATCCAGTTCCAGCATTTGTTGCAATAGTCTCTGCGTTTCGTCTTGCAGTTCATCGTTATCTAAATCAGGCTCTTGCAAGGCGATGGTAAGCTGGACGTTGGATGTACTCGCCATTTTCAACCTCTAATTGTGGTTAATGCTTAAATTATCACAAGTGTCTTATACAATCCAATTAGTGATAATTCCGGTCTAGATTGTCATAAATACAAATTTTTCCCAGATGCATAGCATACTATGAATAGGAACAGCAACGCAAGGTATAAATAAATACTATTTATGGACACAGCAAGCTAGAATTTGATTTACTTAGTTAATTTAGCAATACAAGAGCGATCGCTATTGCTGTGTCATATAAAATTTTACAGTTGCAGAATATTTAAGCGTCGGTTTTGTACCCTTCTCTACGGGATGCCAAGGGCGAACGGGAAGCAAGCTATGTGCAGCCGTGATTTTTAATCGTCAGATATATTTACTAATTAGTTTATCAAAATGCCTGTTTATTTTCTCAAACCCCAGTTTACTTATTTCAGTGTTTTCCGCAAACAAAATGACATTTAACTAAAAAAAGGCTTTCACAGGGATTATGCTCAAGCTGGTAGGTATTAGTTTGGTTAAAAAAGAAGCTAAATTTTAGTTTACCTATTTTGTCATAAATGATTTCAGATTGCTATAGATTCATCACCCTAAAGTTATAGAGGCAGTTTAAATATAATTCAAAATTTATAAAAATTATGTCTAAAGAAGTAAGCCAAAACTTACTTCGCTATGCCTAAAAATTATGTATGCACAGAACAGTCATTCTCAACCAATATCTCTATAGATATAACTAAGAAAGCTAATTTTAGGATAACTCCATCTGTAGACTCACGCAATTAAAACAAAAAAGGTTAATACTAAAAATAACTTTACCAGCATTCAACCTGGTTGTAATCCAAATTCCAGGTTAGGAAAAGCAAATAGAGAAAAGAGTGCAAAAAATGGCAATTTCTACAGACCGCGATCAACACATTAAAAAGCTGCACGAATTAATCAAAAATATCGATTATGGTATGTTTACCACAGTCGATGATGATGGCAGTTTACATAGTTACCCGATGTCAAAAAGTGGTGAGATTAACTCTGAACCCACGCTTTGGTTCTTTACTTATGCTGGTTCTCATAAGGTGACTGAGATTGAACATCATGAGCAGGTAAATGTTAGTTTTTCGTCACCCGAACAGCAGCGATACGTTTCTATCTCAGGTATATCGCAACTCGTCAAAGACCGCAACAAAATGCGAGAGTTATGGAAGCCGGAACTTCAAACCTGGTTTCCTAAAGGACTGGACGAACCCGATATTGCTTTGCTTAAGGTGAATATTAACCAAATTAATTATTGGGATAGTGCATCCAGCTTCAAGCCACAAACAATTAATTTAAATAATTAGTAATTAGTAATTAGTAACTAGTAATTAAAAAAAATCAATTGCTAGTTACTAATTATTTTCAAACGTGTAATTAGTAGGCGAAATTGGCAAACGTTAAATATTTTTAATTAAGAAAAATCAATGACAGATAAAAAGGATGATAATTATGCCCAAAAGTATCTACCTTTAGAGATAAAGCGGCGAAATTTTTTAAAAGGAATAGGCTTTATCGGTGCTGGCGCAGGGGCAATTTTTGCTGATCACATCCTCAATGCCAATTCTGAGGTGGAAGCGGCAGAAGTTCCAGCATTATCTGCAACTCCAGCCAACAGCACAGATACTGGTGAAATTCCTCTCCGTCCACTGGGAAAAACAGGAGTAAAAGTGTCGGCGATCGCACTTGGGGGTGCAACTTTAGGGCAAGCAAAGAGCAAAGAAGAAGCGATTCGCATCACCCACGAAGCTATTGACAACGGCATCACTTTCATGGATAACGCTTGGGAGTATAACAAGCATCGTAGTGAAGAGTGGATGGGAGAGGCGTTGCAAGGGCGACGAGACAAGGCTTTTTTGATGACGAAGGTTTGCACCCACGGACGCGATCGCAAAGTAGCAATGCAGCAACTTGAAGAATCCCTACGTCGTCTCAAAACCGACTACCTCGACTTGTGGCAAATCCACGAAGTTGTTTACGACAACGATCCAGAAAGGATTTTTCGTACTAATGGGGCAATTGAAGCTCTAGATCAGGCAAAAAAGGAAGGTAAAGTCAGATTCGTTGGCTTTACGGGTCACAAAGACCCTGCTATTCATCTAAAAATGCTTTCCTACAATTACCCGTTTGATGCAGTGCAATTGCCACTTAATTGTTTTGATGCTAGTTTTAGAAGCTTTGAACGGCAAGTACTACCGGAACTCAATAAACGGGGAATTGCCGTAATTGCGATGAAAAGTCTCAGTGGGAATGCTGATGCAGTAAAAAAAGGTGTCGTGACTCCCCAAGAAGCCATCCGCTATGTCATGAGTTTACCGATCGCTACACTTGTTAGTGGTATTGATTCGCTGGAAGTACTGCGGCAAAATTTAGCGATCGCTCGTGGTTTTCAACCGATGCAGGCAAAAGAAATGCAAGCGTTGCGCGATCGTTGCGTTCAATATGCAACCGATGGGCGTTTTGAACTCTTCAAAACCTCCATGAAGTTTGATGGAGATGAAGGCAGAATCCAGCATGGCTTTCCACCTCAAAGCCAAGTGCAAACATGAGATGAGGGAGATAAGGGGACAAGTAAACCCAATGTCCCCCTGATTAACACTCACTCTCAGCAGGATGTTGGTCTAAATTCAGATAAGGTTCAAGTATCAGTTTTAATCGATTTTGAATTTGTATGTAGACGCCAGTAAAGTGTCTAGATATTGTTTACTTCTTATTTCATATTTTCACCGAGGTCTTATGAATTACCTTGTTGCTGTTTTACCAGATCGAATACAAGCAGAAGCTGCCTACTCTGCTCTAGAAAAAGCAGGTTTGCCAACTTCACAAATTAATATTTTGGGCAATGGTTATTTAAGTGCTGATGAATTTGGACTAATTGATCCCGACAAGCAAGCCCGCAAACAATCAACTCGGCTCTTATGGTGGCTTGTGCCCTTTGGATTTGTTGCAGGTGCTGCCTTCAACTATCTCACAGCAATTGAAATATTTCCCCAGATTACTCGATTTGGCAATGAACTTCTTGCTGGTATTTTAGGGGCGATATCTGCTGCGCTAGGCGCTACTTTAATCGGTCGAGGAGTTGGCTTAACAGTTGGCAGTGGCGATGCTTTACCCTATCGTAACCGTTTGAATGATGGCAAATACCTAATTGTAGTTACTGGAAATCGGAATTTAACACGCGAAGCTACGCGTATAGTGCGTCAATTTGAACCAGAGAATATTCAAGGCTATACAGACTATTCACAAAACAGTAAACTTGTCGGGAATTAAGGCAATTTCCGTGAATAAATCTAGCATCACTGTTGGTTTCAACTTCTCTGTGAGACGTCGAAACTCATCAACCTGGGTATATTCTTTATCAGAAATCACCTAAGTCAAAATTTGTGAGTTTTGAATATGCAATTTTTTGATTAAGTTTCAAAAAAAGCTAATCTAACTCAACACCTTGCAGAACGAGGCAGCATAAATTTCTCATCCTCAGCTGCAAATCTACCACGAGCCATCAGCACAGTTTCATCAAATTGGTGGGGGAATGATTGCACATCTTTGACATCGAGAAGGTCAGGACTAAAGTAAATCACGACTTCTTCAATGGGTTGAGGTATTTTAGCAAGAATATTGTTTAAAGAGCATATCTGCGGTGTAACTAGATCAAAAAGATGAAGTCGGGTATCTTCTATCTCCATGCAGGCGATTAAATCTAAATCTTCTGCGTAGTATAAAGTACGACTTCCTTCATTGACGCAGAACACAGGTTTTTCCTTGACTACGCCAACGATATTAGAAACAGGGGCGCGTGTTTCCAAAAGTCTGTGTAGCAATGTGCAATCTTTGGTATCTGTAAAATTCAGTGTTCTGAAGCTATCAGTGCTACCTATGGAGTTACACTTAACTTTAAAGATGTGTTCTTCAACAATACGAAAGCCAAAAGGTAAATAAAACTCTGGTTGTGGTGTTGTCAGTACTAAAGTTTCGTAAATGCGATCGCAATATCCTAGCACTTCCTCCATCACTTCCCGGTAATATCCTCTCCTGCGAAATTCTGCACGGGTAGCTACTCCATGAACTCCTCCGACAGTAAGCTTTTGTCCCATAATTTGCATGGGAATTTCTAACACTCCCACATGGGTAATAGCTATATCATCATGAAAGCGAATAAACGGAGTTGAAGCTGTTTCCCAAGATGCACCTAATTTTCTTGCACATTCTGCTAAACTTCTGAGTCCGGGAAATGTGACTTCCATTAAGTCAAAAAGTTTATCGCTTATGCTGGATTCAGCAGAGAACGACTGTTTAAAACGATACTGAGTCATAGTTAAAGTATTACTATCACTTACAGTTTATACTACAAAAGTAATCCCAGCAAATTCAAAAAAGCGAACTAATATTTCTCAAGCCTGAGTCTCGTCAAATAATACTAAGCCATACTTCTCACCAGTAGGTAAAAAGCCAATTCCTCGATAAACGGCTTGGGCTGCTTGGTTATTATCACCTGTAAACAAGATGGCACGTTTTACTAAGAGCGATCGCGCATCTAACAACGAACCTGCTACTACACTTTTAGCGTAGCCTTTACCCCGCAACGCTGGCGGTGTCCACACTCCACCAATTTGCACAATATCAGGTAGACTGGCATTGAAAGCAGAGTAGGAAACTGGGGTATCTCCTGCCACTAAAACCCAATGCATAGCTATATCTTGACGCGCTTCAATTACCAGACGGCAATCAGGTCTTAAACTGGGAGTATCCGTTTTTCCTAAAGTTTCCACATTATAAGCAACGCACCATTCAGTGAGTAATTCCAACTCTTCTGGATATGGCAAACGACACTGCACCTTTGCCGATGCTAAAGCTTCAGGTATTTGTAAGTCTTGTAGCGCTAGAGAAAACAATATTTCAGGTTCATCAAGCTGAGTTGGTCGGTTGCTAAGTCCCAAAATGCTTTTTGTCGCTTCGACTTGTGCTGCTGGACCACTAATTCCGGAAATAGCACGTCCAGATTGTGCCACAACTGCTTGTACCACCTCTAGCAAATGTACAGGAGCTTGCACTACGAGCATCCCATTCCAAAAGTGGGCTGCAACTGCCACTATAGTTTCATCTATGTAGGCCGCTATATAAGTTCCTTGAAATCTTGCACCTTTATCAAGCAGTCCCGCAGCTCGCCAATTAGAGCGCAAAAACATAGAAGTATTAGCGTGTTGCAAGAGAAATGCTTCCAGCGATACTTCATCTCCAGGTTGCAGGGTTCTCAAAGTAGGCACAAAAAACTCCTGAGTGTCCAATTCAGTTTACCGAATTTTATCTTATTTACTCCTGGTAGATTAATAGATTATTGATACGTCTTTTTTGTAAAATAGGAGTGATTGTAAGGTGACGTAGTACATTTGAATTGAAAGTGTTAGCGCGATCGCCTTCTTTATCACTCCTATAAATCAGAATAATTTTTAATGAAGCGTCAGGCTATAGCGATTCTCAAAAGAAAAATGCTTAAGCTAACTTGTTGCTGCTGCTTTGTTTCCATTCTGGCTGCCATTTTTGCTGCCGTTACCGTTCACACTGGCAATGAATGACGGTTGCTGTGAACTAGGAACTGGTGACTCACCTCGCAGTCCCTTACGGCGTTGGTTCTTAGGAACACCTCCCGCCATGCCATACTCCACACTGCTTTTACCATATTGAGTAGCAACACCCAACAGCATATGCTCTGCCATATCTGCCAACTCGCGCTCTGTTTCGAGCATTTCATGGTATAACTTATCGAGATTGGAAAGAGCAGTGTTGTATAAATGCTCTCTAGTTCGCATCGTCTCAATTAGGGTTGAGAAGGCTGGTAGGGTGAGTCCATTGCCAACATTTAAATTCGGATCAATTGAATTGATGCCAGCAGCACGACGCGCTGCTTTTTCTAATACCTGAGACGTTCTTTTTCTCCGAGCCATGATCTGAACCTTGTAATCCAATACGGTTAATATTCTTTACTCTAAAGAACTTTCGTATTGATCAGCTTGAGAGAACTCCGGCAATTATCCAATGGTTTTTGTTACATAGCAATCTTGTCATGAATGCGCGATATACCGAAATGAGAAAGCAATTAAGCTTTTGAGAAAGCAATATGTCTTTTCGCTTGCTAAATCTACCGAAATGAGAAAGCAATCAAGCATTTTGAGAAAGCAATATGTCTTTTTGCTTGCTGAATCTACTGAAATGAATGCGCGATATACCGAAATGAGAAAGCAATTAAGCTTTTGAGAAAGCAATATGTCTTTTTGCTTGCTAAATCTACTGAAATGAGAAAGCAATCAAGCATTTTGAGAAAGCAATATGCCTTTTTGCTTGCTGAATCTACTGAAATGAGAAAGCAATCAGGCATTTTGAGAAAGCAATATGCCTTTTTGCTTGCTAAATCTACTGAAATGAGAAAGCAATCAAGCATTTTGGGAAAGCAATATGCTTAACTGCTTATTGAAATCAACTTGAGCAAATATTAAAAGCTTGACAAGCTTAAGTAAGATATTTTACTTTGAGGTGAGTGTGTTAAAACTGATCAACGCATCTCAGCCGAACCTTGAAAACCTTATAATTCTGTTGAGATGCATTGAGTTTTTGAGCTAATTGGAGGCTGTTGAAGGCGAATTGTCTTTCTGCAATTGCAAATTATCTTGGTCAGCGAAGGTTTTGAACTCGATAGCATCATGGCTACAAAAGAGCCGCACTTCACTACTGTGGTCGAGCGATAACGCCCGCAACTTATCTTGATTATAAAGTCGAGCCTTGCGGTCTACCTCCATAAACGATTGGTAGGCACGTAGACCAGGTGTGCAAACTCGTTTAGGAGAGCCGACTTCGTGTCGGTAAAAGTAAGCATCGCCTGCATGTAAGAGCCAGCCTTCGGATGTCTCAATAGCGATACCTGCATGACCCCGTGTGTGACCGACGAGCGGTATCAGGAGAATTTCGGGCGGTAGTCCTTCAAGGTTACGTACTGCCTCAAAGCCGAACCAAGGTTCACCACCAGCCGAATAATACTTCCAATTTTTTACTTCATCCCACTGGCCAGGGCGGTAACGTCGAGATGAGACAAAGCCGTGCCGTTCCTTGGCTGCTTCAATCTCACTGAGCATTACATGCACGGTTGCTTCGGGAAAATCTTCTAACCCACCTGCATGATCAAAATCGAGGTGAGTAAGCACTATGTGGCGAACATCACGCGGGTTTAAACCAAGCCTCTCAATAGCTGCAACCGCCGTGTATTTTTGTTCAAATTTGATCCGATTCAAATTCATAAAGAAGGGGCTGAGTCTTGATAATGGCGCTTGAATATCGCGCTGACCAAAGCCTGTATCGATGAGAACCAGTCCCTGATTTGTCTCGATGAGCAGACAGTGACAGACGAGACAGGCTGTTAGTCCGCGACTGAAACCGTCGAAGAGTGCCCCACCAATCGGGCACATACAACCGCAATTAAGATGATGAATACGCATAAATGATTCTACCGAGCATTAATCTCTTTTAAAGATGAAAAAAGATGAATAATCACCATACTTAGGAGTGAACAAATTTATGTTTTCACAGAATTTGATTGCTAAGTTGGTTTTGCTGTCTGTGTCTAAAGTTTAGTGAAATCGATTTGCGGGTTTGATTTATTTAAGTTGTATTTGTAAGAATGAGCCTGACTCGCTACGATCGCATTAGAAATTTATCGCATCTGAGTATGTCAAAGCAGGACGAACCACTCACAGGAGAAGCGCTAATTAAGGAAGTCTGTCGGCGGATTCGGGTAGCCCGCAGCTATTGGGATGCTCATAATAACGCTGCCTGTCGAGGTGAGCGCGATCGGGCAATCTTCCTTTACAATACACTGAGCAAAGAACAAAAAGACCAGATTCCGCAAGTGTTGCGGGTATGGCTGCGCTACCGTAGTGAGAAGTACTTTGGCGCACATCGAACACCGCCCAAATCGGCACGAAAATCAAAATAGTCCCTATTGGGTATGATATTCAAGAAACTTTGCAAGAGTTTACTAACGTTATCAAGAAAGGCAGTCATCAGCCTTAGTGTAAATGTTCAAGTTAAATGCGTAACAGCTTAGACTTAATCAATTGCTATGTGTTTTCTAGTAAATTACTAGCCAGTTGTAAAGAAGCGATGACCGAACGCTGTAAGTTGCCTGAAGAGATATTCTACAGCGTTGGGTCAACAACTGGCGATTTGTGGAGGTACTGAGGCAGATGGTAAACCATTCCTCATGTAACCTTTGGGCTGTCCCGTTCTCTTGATATCTCATTTAAACTCCAAAACAGAGAGTTGTAATGCCAAATTGGCAGAATTTTTCTGCCTTTAATTGAAATACCGCCTTCACTTCAACTTTTTCTTAAAAAATGAATGGAAAAAGTTGATAACAGTATGGAAAACTCTGCCA
The DNA here is from genome assembly GCF_014696655.1 of Nostoc sp. FACHB-888. Taxonomy (NCBI): domain Bacteria; kingdom Bacillati; phylum Cyanobacteriota; class Cyanophyceae; order Nostocales; family Nostocaceae; genus Nostoc; species Nostoc sp. FACHB-888. Next base: position 115,209 of record NZ_JACJQM010000014.1, read on the forward strand.
GTTCAATAGATAATTTTTAGCAAAGTTCGTTAAGCACGTACAAGTTAGGTCGGTTGTTACCCACACTAGTCTAATTGTGATTAGCCATAATGTAGTGTAGTAGTGCAATCTATTGCACTGTTACAAAAGCTAAATACAGAGGTAAACTATGTTTCCTTTTTGGGGTAATACCTGTTATGGAAGCGAACCCATTTCGCGCAAAGCTGGCTTAGAACGGAAATTAAAATTCTTGATTTGGATGCGAGATGATTTAGAGTCCAGACTGGCTGGTATTAATGCTTCTATTGAAACCATTCGGCAGCAAATAGAACGCTCAGACTCAGCTGCTTAGAACTTAGTTCTTGCAGAGTTTGTACTTAGTCCGATTGTAACTCCTTAATGACTGGGTGCTGTAAATGGGCTGCTTCATCAGTGTTGTAGGTCTTTGTACAGCGCTCAGTCATTAACTGGCATACAAAATGAAAAAGGAAGCTCAGTCTTTTGTGCTGATAGCTGGTCGAACTAACCTTGAATAAATAATTCAAGCCAGAGGTAGAGTAAGCAAAGTTTATTAAAATCTTAAAGTTAGAGCCGTAATCCTCATTTAATGCGCCAAAACTTATAGAAATAAAAAATATGATCTCGATTGGTTGGAATAGCTGGTTTAAACAGCACAAAGATTCTATTTTACTCTTCGACTCAATTGCTGCCGCTAATGAGATTGCCTTTATGCTTAACGGTCAGTGGGATGGCTGCAATGGTGTGATAATAGATAAATGTGATGAGGTAGCTGTTAACACTGTTACCAAACTATTAGAAGCTGCATGGTGTTATCAAGGCGCATCAAAAGCTGTTTTAGACAGAGTAGCAACTGATGGCATTTTACGCCGTTATGCAATGGGAGAAAGAAATTTTATTAATGCTAATTTGAGGTGTGCAGTACTTGCATCCGCGAAACTTAGTGAAATTAACTTAAGTTATGCAAAGTTGAGTTGGGCAAACCTAAGCCAAGCCAATCTAAGTAAAGCTGATTTAACAGCAGCAGACCTAAGTGAAGCTAATTTAAGCGGGGCCGACCTGAGTAAGGCATATCTAATGAGGACAAACCTAATTAAGGCAAACCTGCAACTAGCAGATATGAGGGGAGCCAACTTAAGTAGCGCTAACTTAAGTGAAGTTAACCTAACTAATGCCGATTTAACAGGAGTTAATTTATCCCTAGCTGACCTCAGAGGCGCAAATTTTTACTGTTGCAATTTGAGTGGGGCCAACCTAGCAGGTGCTAAGTTAATTGAAAGTGACTTGGCTTTTGCTAGACAATAAGCACGCCTCAAGGTAATTGGATTTAGCTACGATTTGCTTAAGAAAGCAAGTATAATTTACTTAGTTTGAAATATATTTTGTACCATTTTTTTGTCTGTATTCGCTGCTGTCTTATCTAACTCTGCAAGCTCACCGGCATCTAATTGCCAACCTAATGCACCAATATTCTCCCTCGCCTGTTCCACGCTCTTTGCTCCAGGGATAGGAATGGTTCCTTTACAGATGCACCAATTAATTGCTACCTGTGACATGGTTTTGTTTCTGGACTGTGCTACCTCACGCAAACATCCCAAAAGCGATCGCATTCCTGGTAATATTTGTTTAAACAGCAAACCTCGGATGCCTTTGGGAAAAAGCCCTTGCTCAGAGTATTTCCCTGTCAATAGCCCCAAAGCCAAGGGGCTGTAGGCAATAAGTTTAATTCCCAACTCATCACAAAGGTCTTTGAGCTTTAGTTGAGTGACAGGATATGTAGACAACAAAGAATATTGAACTTGCAGAGTAGTAATAGGAACGCCTCGTTCAGCAAACTTTTTCTGCACTTTCTTAAGCCGCTTAGGCCCATAATTGGATAATCCTACTCCTTTAACCAGTCCTTGCTCATACACATCGGCAAGACCATCTAACAGCCCTTCCTCTTGCCAAGGAGCATAGTTTGCTGTAGACCAGTGCATCTGTACCAAATCTACGTTTCTTCCCAAGCGTTGGGCAGATGATTTACAAGCTCTTACCATTGATTGACGCGTCCATCTCCACGGGTAAGCAGCAAGCTTAGTCGCAATACAAATATTGTCTTTGCCTGAACCTACATATTCTCGGCTGAATTTTCCTAGAAGTAGCTCACTGCGACCATTCAATCTCCCGGTTCCGTAAGAATCACCTGTATCAAATAAAGTTACAGCGTTGTTTACACAAAGGTTAAAAACGGCTTGCAACTGGTCATCCATACTTTCGTCATATCCCCAAAGCAGTTGGTTGCCCCAGGCCCAAGTTCCGCAGCCCATACTTGGAAGGAAGAGTTTTTGGAGAGTCTGCATCTTTGCTCTCTGTAGATTGCCTTATTAATTATCAGGCATATAATAGGTATTAACGCACGAATAACATGATTACCAAGCAAATGAAAAGAACTTTCTAGCAATCGTGCAACATTGCATATTTTGTTTTAAAAATTTGCAAAGGTTTGGAATGTTCTCCAAAGTAGGCTTACTACTTGACTTATTGGGCAAACAAAGCCCAAGCATATATATTTTTAGTCGGTTGCTAAAAGCAGATGAAGCACCAACTATTAAAATATTGTCGAATTTGCTGCAAGGAGCCAAGCTTTTTGAGTCCATGCGTTATTAAAGAACGCAACTTCTGGCACTTCTAATTCAAATGAATGAGGTGGTGATTGTAGCAATAAAGGCGAACCTTTGTCATGAGCCTCAACTAAGCTAACTATCCAGGGAAGGAAGTCTAAGATTTCTTTTGGTAGTACAGTTAATTCAAAATCCCACATCAAATTAAGACCTCGGCAGACTTGTCCTTTTCTGAACGTCGTGATTCTACCAGCACTCTTGTTAATAGCCAGTCGAAGAATGAATGGGCGGAATGGGAAAAATTCATCAGGTGCTGTATAAGCGTATACATTTATATAATTCAGTCTCTCCCTATGATCCATCCAAGATGCGATCGGTGAATTATTACTATAAGATGTACCAGTTATGGTCACCGGCATATTCATAGAAGCAACAAAGTTAGAGTAGAACTCACGCCTTAGTTCGCTAACAATATGTTTAGCTTCTGGGTTCATGATTACTACACCTATTACAAAAACGATATCTACGGGAAGTACGCTAACACAAGTTAACCGAAGCACAAAAAAAGGCAGACGCTTTTTCTGCCCTCAAGACTTTAGAGCTAATTTCTTAGCTTTAGACTTTAATAACGGACAGAGGAACCACCATCACCACCTCGTCTACCGCCAGAGGAACCTCCGTCTGTCTTGGGTTTAGCTTTATTAACTTTTAAGCTCCGACCCATCCACTCAGCAGTATCAAGGGCCTCAATCGCTGCTATTTCTTGTGCGTCTGATTCCATTTCTACAAAGCCGAAACCTCTCATCCGACCTGTTTCTCGGTCTATTGGCAATTGAACATTTTTTACCGTTCCGTATTCTGCAAAGACGTGCCGGAGGTCATCTTCTTTAACCTCATAAGATAGGTTACCGACATAAATTGACATAGAATCTCTCCAGAATCAGGGGTGTAGAGATTTAGATCCGGAGAGGTCTGTAATACAAGTATATATAAAAACAAACTACACAGCCGAATTTCATCTTTCACGCATACTTTACCATAAATTGAGAAGTTATATTCATAAGCAAAATTATACTTATTCTGTTGCTCTAAATACTCACACAGTAAACAAAACTAGTTTAAAATCAACCTACCAGCGATCGCACTGAATTTTAGATCCCTAAAAAATTCAATTACTGAACTTATTTCTCTGCAAACAATACTAGTAATTTGTAAATTTTATTCACTCAAAATTTTAAAAAAGGGCAATTAAATAAAACCAGTGCGATCGCTTGTAACGTAAAATTAATTTCCATCCGGCATTTGCTAACACCTTGACACCCATGTTTTGTGACTACCTCATCCAAATTTTGACTGCCCGTGTATATGATGTTGCCCAGGAAACACCACTGGAGTATGCCCCAAATTTGTCTGCGCGGCTGAATAATCAACTGCTGTTGAAACGTGAGGATATGCAGTCAGTATTTTCCTTTAAACTGCGGGGTGCTTATAACAAAATGGTGCAATTGCCACCAGATATATTGGCGCAGGGTGTAATCGCAGCATCTGCGGGAAACCATGCTCAAGGAGTCGCCCTTGCAGCCAATCGCTTGGGAACCAAAGCGATTATTGTTATGCCAATAACCACGCCCCAAGTCAAGGTGGACGCAGTTAGAATGAGGGGGGGAGCAGTCGTATTACATGGAAATACCTACGACGATGCTTATAGCTATGCCCGTGAATTAGAAATAGAAAAAGGTTTGACCTTTATTCATCCTTTCGATGATCCTCATGTCATTGCTGGGCAGGGAACAATTGGAATGGAAATTTTACGACAATATCAGCAACCCATCCATGCGATTTTTGTCGCAATTGGAGGGGGTGGATTAATTTCTGGGATTGGGGCTTATGTAAAACGCTTGCGTCCCGAAATTAAGATTATTGGTGTTGAGCCAGTAGATGCTGATGCTATGTCTCAATCGCTAAAAGCTGGACATCGGGTGCGCTTGTCTCAAGTGGGATTATTTGCTGATGGCGTGGCGGTGCGAGAAGTAGGTGAAGAAACCTTCCGTTTGTGTCAGCAGTATGTAGATGAAATCATTTTGGTGGATACAGATGATACTTGTGCTGCGATTAAAGACGTGTTTGAGGATACGCGATCAATTTTAGAACCAGCCGGTGCATTAGCGATCGCAGCGGCCAAAGCCTACGCAGAACGAGAGCAAATCGAGGGACAAACCTTAATTGCTGTAGCCTGTGGTGCAAACATGAATTTTGATCGCCTCCGCTTTGTGGCAGAGCGTGCAGAGTTAGGCGAACGCCGCGAAGCAATCTTTGCAGTTACAATTCCTGAGGAACGGGGAAGTATTCGCCAATTTTGTGAATGTATTGGCAACCGAAATCTTACCGAGTTTAATTATCGCATTGCCGATGAAAAAACAGCCCATATTTTTGTAGGCGTGCAAATTCAAAACCGTGCTGATGCTGCAAAGATGGTAGAAAACTTCGAAGCTCAAGGATTTGAAACTCTTGATTTAACAGACGACGAATTAACTAAATTACATCTGCGGCACATGGTGGGTGGGCATTCTCCTCTTGCTCACAATGAATTGCTCTACCGTTTTGAGTTTCCCGAACGTCCCGGCGCATTGATGAAGTTTGTTACTTCCATGAGTCCCGACTGGAATATTAGTCTTTTTCACTACCGCAACAACGGGTCAGACTACGGTCGAATCGTTGTTGGTATCCAGGTTCCCCCCCACGAGATGGGAGAGTGGCAAGCTTTTCTCGATAACCTGGGCTATCGCTATTGGGATGAGAATAAGAATCCGGCATACAAGCTGTTTTTGGGATAAGGGAGTGGGGAAGAGGTAGAGGGGCAGGGGAGGCAGGGGGAGCAGGAGAAGAATAACGGTACCCAATCCCCCAATCCCCAATTTAACGAGAACTACCCTCCAATATCATATTGGAGTCCCAAGTATAAAAGCCGATTTGGTTAGGAACCCTAGAGAATCTGCCTGTTCGATAGCCTCTAGATAATTCGTTCAGCACCTTATTTTTGACCTCTCGAAGTTGCTGAGAATCTAGTTCTCCATAAATTCCGGCGATGACTTCAGCAACGCTGAAAACTTTACCTGGATTTTCTTCAAACAGAGAGGTGAGGGCATCAATTAAGAATTGACCCTCAAAGGCTTTGAGCATCGGGACTGCTTTTGTCAGGGGTACGAAAGACTTCTTGTTTTTGTTTTTGATGCTCCTAGAAGCACCATTGCGGTTACTTGGGGCTACCAAACTTAAATCCAGAGTATAACAACCTGGCTCATCAGGAATAGTTACCCAGTAATTCCTTTCTCTACCTTGGGTCAGAGAAGATTGAACCCTACCTTTAACTACTTTGAATAGATTGGAATCTAACTCTCCATAAAGCGATCGCACGATAAAATCGATATGACATACAGTACCTATTTGCTCTTGCAATAGCTGTTTTATCGCTTCCATTCGGGAAACAGCGTGATTATACTGGGGTAGCATGGGGATTTCGACCACCTTTGTTGAACTATCGTTGTTCTCTGGGGCGATCTTTGAATCTAGCGATGTAGTTGAAGGTTGACTCTCTTTTGTATCATTAGCAGCAGAAAAGGAATTATCTATCTCAACCTTGTCTGAATCTGCGAGTTCTGACTGTACAGACTCTGCCAAGTTGATTTTGTCAATGTCATCAAGAGGTGATAAAAACCGCAGAGGGGCTTCTTGGGAAACATCTGAGGTTTCATCAGCCGCCGTCAGACTTGATATCTGATTGCTGTCATCTGAAAAAGACCAGTTAGACAACAACGCTTCTACATGATCGAGCTGCGATCGCGCCTGCACAAAGAGGCGTTCATACTCTTGTGTGAGGCGGGCATAATAGTCTCGTAATTCCAACAGTGGTGACAGGAAAGTGTCTGGAGGTGGTTCTAATTGTCCATTTTGAGTCATAAGGCTTCAATCAATTTAAATCGATGTCACTTTTGTAAGACATTGCTCTGGGTTTTGCTTTGTGAGATGTTGGCTGTGATTTCTTAGGCGGTTGGGGAGGGCGACATCTCTCACAATATAAGGGTCGAGGCCCGAAAGTCTCGCGCTTTGTCAGATCGTTACACTCTTTACAGACAAACTGGAAAACACGAGTATGAATCTGTCTTTTGTGCGCCCTGACAGTATATTCTCTAACATCAATGAATTTACTTGCCATAATCAGGATTGTGAATTGCCGTCGTATCTATTTCCTATCAATATAGCTATTCAAGCAAATCAAACTGCATCAGTGTGTGTTTATGTAGAAGTTTTATTCAAATCAGTGAATTTGACATCTAGCATAAAGTGCAGATGAGCAACTTGATAGTTAGCTATTGACTATTTTCTGAGCATATAACTTGCTTATGAGCAAACACTAATACAGGTCGACGGAAATAAACCTATCATTTCATTACAGCCAGAAAGCCCAAAATTAAAGCAGGCGTGACTTTTGACTTCCGCCTTGCGGTACTAGTACTATTTCTTCGGCACAACCGATTTTCATCTCTATCGCCAGAGAAATTGGGGATAGAGAAGTGCATGATTATAAAAAGGCATCGAGAAAACCCACTCTTTTTAAAGATGGGATGAGAGACGCCCCGACGCCGTTGACGGTTGATGGTTAACAGTCAACGTGAAATCCCACCCCTTTTAGAGGATGGGATGAGCTTAATCACTTCCACTATTTGCCAGATCAACTTATCGTCAGTGTGTCTAATTGCCCATTATCAAATTTCCGCGCTTCTAACCCCTCTCCCTCATGGTAGAGAGCTAATACTTAACGAAGCCCTGTTGTCTGCCTTGTAGTAAAATAGTGTAAATTTAGTATACTTTGTAACTTAATAACTGCTGTTATTCAAATCAAATCGCTATGTTTTACCACAATATACAATCCTAAATCATTCGTAAGAACAAAAAACGTCAAAAAGCTTAAAAATATGTATTTTGAATCTAGATATTTTCTCACATTTTAATTCGGATAGCTATATTAAAGTAGTCGAACTATATCTGTATAAATACCTTGAACAAAAGTGTTAATTGTTTGTTTAATGTCATCTAGAAAAATTCTTTTCTTTGTGAAAATGTACAAAATCAAACTTAGGTTTTGAGCAAACTGTTCTATAAAACCTTACAGGTAGTGGGTAGCAGTTTCAGAAGGAGAAAATCTACTTATATATTTATAGGACTTACGCAAAATATCTCTCAAACTCTGATTTATTTCTCCGTGCCCTCTGTGCCTCTGCGGTTGATTATTCCGTAACTTATGCGTAAGTCCTAATTTAGTCTGCCCTAATGATGCTTCGTTTCTTGAAAAGATGGAAAAAGCATATCGGCGCGTGAAAACACGTAGTAACTACTAAACCTTAACCAAAATGTTATGAAACCTTAACAGTTAGAAAAGTTTTTCTTAACATTACTCAAATATAGTTTTATTAAGATAACTCCAAATACAGTTCTCAACCTTAAGTTTTGATTTTTAATGGGCAAAAAAAAGACGGTTAAATCTCTGTTCATTTAATCCGAATTGGAATGATGAATTTTCAAAGGGTGTGCTGTAAGTGTAACTGGATGTAGTTTTGAGGTTTTGACCCCGACATCAAGTTCTCACATACCTTACTTTCACAAAATGAGCAAATTGAGTTAATTTGTCTTAGCCTGTTTACAGTCAAAATTTTAGTAGTATTTCAGTTTTGCAAGCTTTTAGGCTATATAAGCAAAGTGAGATAACGCAGACTAACCTTAAATCTCGCCCTGCGAAGGAAAGCTCTTGTTTGTGTTGTTAAAGACTTTTAGTCAGATAGCAATTTGCACATTTGGAATGCTGCATATTTGGAATGTTCCCAAAAGCTTAACAGGTTTCAACAAGGAGAAAATTCTCATGGTTCTTTACGGCTATACCATTGGAGATGCGGATATCAATCCTAGCCAAGGTGGGGAACAAGTTGCAGTTTACCGCTTTCCCATAAGCTCCCCTAATAGTACTCCCCAAAGAGTAGGCGAAATCAATACTGGGAGTATTCCTAACCGAGACCTAGAAGGTTTGGGAACTAACCCTACTACCGGAAGGGCAAGTGCTCTTAACGAAGCACGTGCCTCTGGTAGTACAGCAATTGATCCAACTGTTATTCGCGTTAATAATGTAGATCAGCCTTTTGCTCCAGCCACAGCGTCACCAACACGTACACCATCTGACCTACGTCGTTTTGGGTTTGACTCAGGTGCTGACTTTGGACGTGATTTTTCAGTAGGTAGTCAACCAGTTGTTCTATACAACATTTCAGGGAATGGTGATACCGATAATGGGGTAGTAGGAAGCTCTCTTTATAAAATTACTACAGCTAACCCTGGAACTCTTAGCCTTGTAGACGGCTTTGGCCCAGCTACTACCACTGCACAAAGACGGGGAACTCAACCTACCAACTCTGAATTTGCCGATGGATTAGCTATCGACAATCTTAATCCTGGTAGAACTCGTGCTTTTGCTAGCGATTTTCGCAATGCTGATGGAGATGCGAACGAGCTTTACAAAGTAGATTTGCTCACTGGTCAGCTATCTGCACCGATTGCTCTGAGAACTCCTTCAGGGCAAGCTCTGAATCTGGACTTAGATTCTGGATTGGCATTTACTAACAGCGGATCTCAAAGATTGTTGGCTTTGCTGGAAACTGGTGCTGTCTATGAGATCACAGGCTACCAAGATGAACTTGCTGCATCAGGTTTAGGTTTAGGTAGTGCTACCGGCTCTAATGGTGCTGGCTTTGCAACCGCCCGCTTGCTTGGTACAGTCCCTTTACCAAGTGCTGCAAGTGGAGACATTGATTATGAAGGCTTTACGATTGTTAATGAATAACAGTCGTTAGGATACTCTTTCTTCAACTCTTCTAAAAACTACTTTTACAAGAGTTGAAGAACGGAACTAAAAATAAAAAAAGTTTTATTTGCCAAACTACTTGCTATTAAAAAAGTCGAGTGATGCTTCTTTTATTGAAACGATAGAAGAAGCATCTCAGCGAGTGAAAACACTCAGTAAATATTAAAATTTAACCTAAATGTTATAAAAGCTTAACAATTAAAAAAGTGTTTCTTAATATTAGTAAAATATAGTCTTATTTAAGATAACTCCAAATACAGTTATTAACCTTAAAATCTGACTTTTAATGGGCAAATCAAATACACTTAATTCTTCGTTCATTTAATCCGACTTAGAAATAATTAGTTTCCAAAAAATGTCTTTAAATGTAACTAAATGTAGTTGTGAGGTTTGTACCGCCAACATAGTCAGATAGCAATTTGCACATTGGCAATACTGCATATTTGGAATATTCCCAAAAGTTTAACAGGTTTCAACAAGGAGAAAATTCTCATGGTTCTTTACGGCTATACCATTGGAGATGCGGATATCAATCCTAGCCAAGGTGGGGAACAATTCGCAGTTTACCGCTTTCCCATAAGCTCCCCTAATAGTACTCCCCAAAAAGTAGGCGAAATCAATGCTGCGAATATTAATAACGCAGAACTAGAAGGTTTGGGAACTAACCCCACTACCGGAAGGGCAAGTGCGGTTAACGAAGCGCGTGGTCCTAACTTAACACCTGGTGCTGTTATTCGGGTAAATAATGTAGATCAGCCTTTTGCTCCAGCTAGTGCATCACCAACACCTACACCATCTGACCTACGTCGTTTTGGGTTTGACTCAGGTGCTGACTTTGGTCGTGACTATTCAGTAGCTAGTCAACCAATTGTTCTATACAACATTTCATCGGATGCTGAAACGCCAGTAGGAAGCTCTCTTTATAAAATTACTACAGCTAACCCTGGAGCTATTAGCCTTGTAGACGGCTTTGGCGCACCTACTACAGCTGCACAAAGACAAGGAACTCAAGCTACCAACCCTGGAAAACATGCCGATGGATTAGCTATCGACAATCTTAATCCTGGTAGAACTCGCGCTCTTGCTAGCGATTTCACCAGTGGTGATGGAGATGGCAACCAGCTTCACAAAGTAGATTTGCTTACTGGTGAGCTATCTGCGCCGATTACTTTGAGAACTCCTTCAGGGCAAGCTCTGAATCTGGACTTAGATTCTGGGCTGGCATTTACTAACAGTGGTTCTCAAAGATTGTTGGCTTTGCTGGAAAATGGTGCTGTCTATGAGATCACAGGCTACCAAGATGAACTTGCTGCATCAGGTCTAGGTTTAGGTAGTGCTGCTGGTGCTAATGGTGCTGGTTTTGCAACCGCCCGCTTGCTTGGTACAGTCCCTTTACCAAGTGCTTCGACTGGAGCCATTGATTATGAAGGCTTTACGATTGTTAATGAATAACAGTCGTTAGGATACTCTTTCTTCAACTCTTATAAAAGTAGTTTTTATAAGAGTTGAAGAATGGAGCTAAAGATAAAAAAAGTTGTATTTACCAAACTACCTGTACTTTTTGTAGAGACTAACTGGATTTTTATTTTTAATGTTAACAACTAAATGGTTATTATCTAAGTTTTTTATTCCCTTTTATTGTAGAAATCTCAACAAGGACTTTTATGGAACGTGTACATTTCCAACGCTTGTTATCCACTACAGCAAAGCGGCGACGCTTTCTGCTCGGTGCTGGCACATTGACCGCAAGCGCTATTGCTAGTCTTTGGACTCATAAAGTTGTTGCACTGTCAAGATTCTCTGCCTATCCCTTCAGCCTTGGTGTTGCTTCTGGCGATCCTTTACCAGATAGTGTAGTGCTATGGACGCGGCTGGCTCCAGATCCCTTAAATGGTGGCGGTATGCCGCAGGTGAATGTGCCAGTACGGTGGCAAGTTGCTTTGGATGAAAACATGAGACAAGTTGTGCTAAGGGGCGTGGCATTGGCAACCCCCGAATTAGCGCATTCTGTTCATGTAAATGTACGTGGTTTAGAGCCTAATCGTTGGTATTGGTATCAATTTAAAGTGGGTAATGAAGATAGCCCGATTGGCCGTACCCGTACTGCTCCAGCGATCGGCGCTAGGTTGAATCAGCTCAACTTTGCGTTTGTTACTTGCCAAAAATGGGAGGATGGTTTCTATTCTGCTTATCGTCGCCTAGCTGAAGAAGATTTAGATTTGGTTTTTCACTTGGGTGATTATATTTACGAATACGGCATCCCTGCCACAGGTGGTGTACGCAACGTTTCTTTACCTGAGGAGTTTAGAAAAGAAACGAATACGCTAGAGCAATACCGCCTTCGATATGCTCTATATAAAACTGACCCGGATTTACAAAAAGCTCACGCCTTGTTTCCCTTTACAGTCACCTGGGACGACCACGAAGTTGAAAATGACTATACCGATGACATTTCGGAAAACAACGATCCGGTCAAAAAGTTTCTTAAAAGGCGTGCTGCTGCTTATCAGGCTTATTATGAGCATCAGCCACTGCGGGAATTTTCTCTACCACAGGGGCCAGATATGCTGATTTACCGTCGGCTGACTTTTGGTAATCTGGCGGAGTTTAACGTACTTGATAGCCGCCAGTACCGCAGCGACCAGCCATGCGGTGACGGTGAAACACCCCGTTGCCCAGCAGCGCTAGATCCATTTAAAACCATGCTTGGTTCTCAGCAGGAGCGCTGGCTGCTGGATGGTCTTGATCGTTCTCAAGCACGTTGGAACATACTTGCCCAACAGGTGCTGATGGCAGAGCTAGATCATAAAATTGGGCCAGGCGAAATCTTTTGGAACGACTCATGGGATGGATATCCCCTTGCACGTAATCGTGTTTTAAATCACATCGCCAGCCACCGGATTTCTAACCCAGTGGTGATTACTGGGGATTGGCATTCTACATTTGTTAATGACCTGAAGCTCGATTTTAAGGCTTCTAACTCTCCAACAGTTGCTACAGAGTTTGTGACTCCCTCAATTACTAGCAATGGTGATGCCAATGTCTATGGCCCTTACTACGGGCCGAAGATTCCAGAAAACCCTCATATTAAGTTCTTTGATGGCGATCGCCGAGGCTACTTCCGAGTTAACCTTAACTATGAGCGTTGGCAGACTGACCTGCGTATTGTTACAACTGTGAGTCGTCCAGATGCGCCTGTATACACTTTTGCTTCCTTTGTTGTTGAGAATGGTCGTCCAGGTGCCCAAAATGTATAGGGGGCAAAGGGCATTGCTGCAAGTGTAAAGTTCACCGCAAATTTATCATAATAAGCCATGCCGCTTCCAGTTGGACTATGCAGGGTTAGCGCATTTAATTGTGTATTGAATAATATTAATAATTAAAGTGGCGTAATCCAATAAGTAATGTCTCGGACAAGTTGTTTCTTAAAACCAAATAGAGGTAAATTCTCTTCAGATAAGCCTACATAAGTCCAATGTGGGACATCATTTCCTACAGTTTGAAACCAACCATTTTGATTAAGAGCTTTTCTTTGCTCTTTACTACCTACGCGTAAATCAATTGCTAATCCCCAGAGATGTTGTGAAGTTCCAGGAGGGGCAACCACACCGAGAATTTTTGTTTCTTTGCCCTGTTTAACTTTTGCCAAAACTTGATTGTTAGCATATTTATGCCAAAATCTTAAATTCGTGTTAAAAGTGCGAGTACAATCACCAGAACCATAACCAGATTTTAGTGGTATTTTTTGTAGCGATCGCGCTTTATTTAAAGCATCAGATGCCGGTTTTTGTAAATAACAATCTTTAGCGCCATTAACATGACCCATTGTTAAAGTAGCTTGAAATTCTTGGGTTTCTTGTTCATTAGCAAAGATATATTTTGGCGGCAGTTTAATCCCGACATTTGGGTTTACAAAAACTGCGCCATATGCTCGCAGCATAATATATTCATAAGTACCAGTTTGGGGAACTGGTAACTTCCTAGCGATCGCAGATAAAAAACGCTGTTGCTCATTTAATTCTGGGTTAGGAATAAATGGTTCTAATATTGTCTCTTTAGAGGTATCTGTACAAGCTAATAAATCATTACTCAAGCATCCATTTAATGGTTGTGCAGTTCTTGCTAATTTGTGTTGGCTAATCTCATTACTGGCTACTAAAATAAAAATCATCAAGATAACTATACTAATAAAAGTTGCCTTTCTGATAATTCTAGGAATAATTTTTTTATTTCTGATGGGGAGTTTCATTTTTAAATAATTGGTTAGTGCATTTAAGAATAAAAGCAATAGATAATTTTTTATTGATTAATTGCAAGCAAAAATGAGAGAGATAAGAGTAGATAATGCATAAGGTTGATATATGTTTCTATATAGCTTATGCAACCCATTTACTATAAAACCGTAATAAATCAGCTTTTATTCATAGCTAACCATGTCAAAAATAGCTGTAATAAATAAATGGCGAGAGTGCCAGAATTATTAAAAAAGATTGTATTTTTGACTTATTGTTCAAGTTTAAAACTAGAAACTTGTCTCTAATTCAGTACTAGTAAAATTGATAACTTGTTTATCAGAAAGTTACATCCATGAAACCACTGGAACAGTTAAAATTGATAAAGAACTCTAAGCTCGCTGCTCCTGTAAGTATGACCATGCACAATTCCGTTGAATTCCAAGACGCTTTTGATGTCATAGTCGTCGGTGCAGGTCACTCCGGTTGCGAAGCAGCTCTCGCCTCTGCACGCCTCGGTTGTCGTACCCTGCTATTGACGCTCAACTTGGATAAAATCGCTTGGCAACCTTGTAACCCAGCAGTGGGTGGCCCGGCCAAATCCCAGTTGACCCATGAGGTAGATGCACTTGGCGGAGAAATTGGTAAAGTAGCAGACCGCACCTACTTGCAAAAACGTATCCTCAACTCTTCACGGGGGCCTGCTGTTTGGGCATTACGCGCCCAGACTGATAAGCGCGAATATGCAGCAGTGATGAAGAATATTGTCGAGAACCAAAATAACTTGACAATCCGCGAAAGCATGGCAATAGATTTGGTGCTGGGTGCTAACGGTGAAGTCATCGGCGTTGAAACTTATTTTGGTGTAGGGTTCCAATGTAAAGCAGTTATCTTGACAACTGGCACTTTCCTGGGAGGCAAAATTTGGGTTGGTAATAAATCAATGCCAGCCGGACGCGCTGGAGAATTTGCGGCTGAAGGATTGACGCAAACCCTAAACCGCCTGGGATTTGAAACCGGAAGGCTCAAAACTGGAACCCCAGCCAGAGTAGACAAGCGATCGGTGGATTATAGTAAAATGCTCATCCAGCCAGGAGATGAAGATGTACGCTGGTTTAGTTTTGACCCAGAGGCGTGGATAGAACGGGAACAGATGCCTTGCTACATCACCCGCACAACCGCCGAAACCCATCGCCTAATTCAAGATAACTTGCACCTGTCGCCAGTTTATGGCGGTTGGGTGGAAGCCAAAGGGCCGCGTTATTGCCCCAGTATTGAAGATAAAATTGTCCGCTTTGCCGATAAGGAAAGCCACCAAATTTTTATTGAACCAGAAGGACGGGATATACCCGAACTTTATATCCAAGGATTTTCCACAGGCTTACCAGAAAATTTGCAACTGCAATTATTGCGGACTCTCCCCGGTTTGGAAAAATGTGTGATGCTGCGTCCAGCGTATGCTGTGGAATATGACTATTTACCAGCAACACAGTGTTACCCCACACTGATGACTAAAAAGATTGCCGGACTATTTTGTGCTGGGCAAATTAATGGTACTACAGGTTATGAAGAAGCCGCAGCTCAAGGGCTGGTGGCGGGAATCAACGCAGCTCGATTTGCTCGCTCTCAAGAGATGATTGTTTTTGCTCGTGAGCAAAGTTACATTGGAACGCTAGTTGATGACCTATGTACAAAGGATTTACGCGAACCTTACCGGATGCTTACCAGTAGGTCAGAGTACCGATTGATATTGCGTTCTGACAATGCTGACCAACGCTTAACACCCTTGGGACGAGAAATTGGTTTAATTGACGATCGCCGCTGGGATCTATTTACCCAAAAACAGGCGAATATAACCACAGAAAAACAAAGATTGCAAGCTACACGAGTCAAAGAACACGATGAAATTGGAATAGCGATCGCATCTAATACCCAACAAGCAATCAAAGGTTCAATTACCCTTAATGACTTGCTGCGCCGTCCGGGATTCCATTACGTTGACCTCGACAGGTTCGGACTGGGAAACGCCAACCTCAACCGCGCCGAGAAAGAAGGCGCAGAAATTGATATCAAGTATTCTGGCTATCTCGCTAGGCAACAAAATCAGATTGACCAAATTGCCCGCCAAGCGCATCGCCAGTTACCTGCGGATTTAGATTACGCAAGAATTGATACTCTTTCCAAAGAGGCACGGGAAAAGCTAACTCACGTAAAACCACTCACTCTTGGTCAAGCTGCACGTATTGGGGGCGTAAACCCAGCCGATGTTAATGCTTTATTATTATATTTAGAATTGCGTAGAAGCAATAGCCAATCGGAGTTTCCGGCATTAGCTTAACACAAGCTTGATAAAGACTGAGTATAGTAGTAGGGAGGGGGATTGGTATGATAGATGACATGAAGATTAGTAATGGCATCATTAACAATCCCCAGATTAAAGTTGACTTTAATACCAGCGCTCAACCAGCTTGTCTCAATAAGACGGCGGATTGGATGTTTCATCTATAATCCTAATTCCCAGGCAGTAGGCGCGGCGTTTCCTCGTCCTAGCAACAACCCAGAAAGTCTATGTTACAAGAAGCCAGCACCCGTCTCATAGTACCAGAACCATCAGAAGACTTAATCGCCAACGAGCCTTGGTCGATAGAAAACTATGCTGATGGTCTAATGGATGAACTCTTTGCCGATATCGACTGCATTCTGGATGTTAGTGGTAATCTGCCTTCTCAAGGCTTTAGGCACAGTAGGCAGAATAAATCCAACCAGTCTGTTGCTGGGGTTTCCCCCCAACCTCAACGCCACTCGCCTCTAGAATACGTGCCTATGGAAACAGTCACGATCCCGCAGATTATTTTACCGACAGTTGCTCAAGATAACCACAAGCACTTGAGTACCGTCGTGTTTGACAGCGCCACCGTAAAAAGAGTTAGTAGAAAGCGTCAGAAAAGTAATCGGAGTTTGGGCAAACTGCTGATGGTAGGAACAACTCTAGGCGTGGCGATCGCTGGTATGGTCTACCTGGTACAGTCTAAAGTCGTATATCTTGTAAATACCAACTTGACCCAGCCAGCTGTTTTAGTGCCGCAACCGCAGTCACAGTTGCCTGTAAAACCAGAAATTGAGGCAGAGTTAGTTGACTATATGCTCCAGGCACTGGCAGTTATAGATAAGCAAGAAGCCAAAAGCAATCAAAAATCTTTTAGTCCGGGATATTCCGCTCAGGCAAAGACTAACCAAATAGCCCTTGGCAACGGGCAAACAACTGGTAATCTACCACCACTTCTAGTTAACAATACACCACCAGCCCCTAACCGTTCTGGAAGCGTTGTTGAGCGGATCTACGTTCCTGTATATCAAGCGCCGTCGCCAATGCGCTATGCCCTGCCAGCGATTCCTGGGACTCCCACACTTTTACCACAAGTTGCCAGTGCATTGCAGGGATCTCAATCTAATGTGGTAAAAAGTGTCCTGAATACAGTGCAACAAGCTGCCAAGCCTGTAACCGTCAATATGTTAGCTTCGGCTGTAAGAGCCGAACTTAAACCTGTAGCTGCAAAAACTGCACCCATTACTGTACGCCAAACAGCCAACCCTCTGCCTGCATTACCAGTAGTTCCATTGCGTGCGGCATTAGCCCCAGAGTCAGAACCAACTATTACCCATGAACAAGTATATCCACCAACTGCGATCGCAGTTGCTCCGAGTAATACCTTAGAGGGATTGCTAGAGTTGGGTAACAAATCTGCTGCTTTGTTTAAAATTGAGGGCGTGACTCGCCGAGTCAATATGGGTGAAAGTATTGGCTCAAGTGGTTGGACACTTGTAGATGTCAGTAATGGCGAAGCTGTCATCCGGCGTAACGGCGAAGTGCGATCGATTTACGCAGGGCAGAAATTATAAAGGTTCTTTTGTCAGCAACTTTTCTACGCACTAAACACCGGACTCTCTATTAGCTTCTTAGTGGTGGGTTAATTTCAAAGTGAATATGATGATCGTGACCAATCATTGGAGTACAAAGCTTCTCTTGAATTAGCTTTTTATCGTTGAAGAAAACCGCCCCAACCTTTACCAGCTTTTGCTTGCGAATAGACTTGAGAATAGCTCGCGTAGCATCTTGATCGTATTCAGAACTCGACCAAAAAATGCCGCCAAAAGCCCCATTCCTTTTGGGTAAGTAAACATCGCACATCATGCCAGTTTCATGTCCATGATGGTCGGGAGTATCGCCTCCATGAGGAAGGCTAACATCGTTGATTGCAAATGGAGCCGCTTTGGGATGAGTATTGCGATAACTATTTTGATAGTCTTGGGCAATTACTTTAATAACATCAGCTAACCAGTGTGTTCCAAAATCGTGGTTATCTTGGGTGTCTTCCAGTTCACCGTTAACGAAACCATTATCAAGGTCGCTTTTTGGCATCAACTCCCACCGTGGTGCGTTAGCTGCTTGCAACCATCGATGAGTTATTCCACCAACATCAACTCGACCATCACCATTAATAGTACTGCGACCTGCAATAATTGATTGAAATAATTTGATTGCGTCAAATAGTCCTCTGTCTATATTTGCACTGTTAGGATCACCTACCCATTTGTAGCCTAGCTCATGCAATCGCGCTTTAATAGCCTTAACATCATCAGCTTTATTGACTCCGCCAATTCCTACACTACCACCGAGTTTGATTACCTTCGCTCCTGGTAAGCTGGATGCTGTAGGTTGTTGAGTGTTCTCATTGTCCTTGTGATCGAAAGGAACAACAACTTTAATTTGGATCTCTAGGGTTTGATTGTCAACAGCAACTATTAAGCGGCGATCGCCTTGTTGTTTAAAGACAAAATCAAATTGCCATTTACCATCCTGATTAATTGCTACATTTGGAATTGGAAATTGATTGTCGATCATAATCGACAAAACTTTGCCACTGTCAGTTAAACGTGCTACGCCTTCAACCCTAAAATTTTGTTCTACTTCAACTTCTTTTGGCGCACGAATTAGCTGTAGTTGTTCCACTGAAGCAGGAATGGTAACTCCACCTGCATTAGCCAGTAACTTTTGTGCCTCTGGAAGCAAGTCTACAACTTTACTGACATATTTAGGATCAGATGAATAGCCTTTAGCCTTGAGAAAGCCAAGGAAGTTTTCTGGTGTGTTGGCGTGATCTTCTAAGCCTTTATAGGGAGTGCGAGTTAAAAACTTCCAATAACCAATAATAAAAGCGTCTATATCTATAAATTTACAGAACTCAACTTCTTCTGGCTCAGAAGGAACTTTGATTTTTAACGGTTCGGCAAACCCTTTCATATCAGGATCTCGCCATTTTAATCCGGCGAAATTGTTAGCATTGACAGCTAGATCACTTTTACCTCTAGTAGATTCTAGTAACCATTGAGCAAGGGTAACTTCTTTTAAAATTTGCCGATTTATCTCAGTAATTCTTGTAGGTTCAATGCCAATCTTTGTAAAAATTAATCCTAAATCTTTATTAAAATAATTATTGACTAAATCATCTAGTAATGACATATCTTTATCCTATTAAAAACTTTTTGTAGATCCCTGAGTTCTTGGATAAGTCGGGGATCATAAAATTAGTTAATCTTTTTCTACAACTTTGGCGTGTTTAGCAAAAACAAAATGCCCATCTCGGTTTCCTTTACTTTTATCAGACCACTTAACCCAATAATGGTTTTCCTCAAAACGGACATCTAAAATTGGGTAATTTCCTGGAACAATATCGATTACAGATTCTTTAGGTAGTTCTGATGACTGTTCTGTAGAAGGTTTTAAGACAGTTTTTTCTGTAATTTCTAGACTGTACTTTTTATCAGGCTTAGGATCATCGTGATCGGACTCACCAATTAACCCATCTTTAATTGCTTCGGACATTTTTTCAGCATCAAAGCGATCCATATCTGCTTTGGAATCACAAAAGCAGCACTCAATTAAAATAGCTGGCATTTGTGTATTTTTGATAACATAAAAACCTGTACTTTTAACTTTTCTATTATTAAAGCCAAGTTTAACAATCTCTTTTAAAACTGATTGAGCGATACCTTTTGATGTATTGCTAATGGCAAAAATTTCTGTACCATTCGCTATAGTGTTGAACTTATTAAAGTGAATCGAAATAAAGACATTAACGTTATTAGCATTTGCTTTATTGACTCGTTGTCTCAGAGAATCATTTACACCACTAGCACTTGTGGGAGTGCAATCAATAACCGTATGACCTGCTGCTTTTAGTTTTTGTATCAGTTTTGTACCAACTGCTTTCGTTAGAATATCTTCTTGTTGGATACCTGTTGCCCCTGTATCGTGAGGAGGGCAATTATGTCCTATATCAATACCAAATTTCATAGAGTTGATGTCCTTTTTATAACTTGAGAGGTACGGGTTAATTCACTATATTGTATTAATTGTTAACCCAAATGCGTAGGCGTAGTCCGTTGTAGACATCGCCTTGTCAGTGAGATAAAGTGAGTTTTTACTGTAAATAAATGTAACATTTAACGTATATTTTAATTTCTACACCTCTTATCATCGATTCTGTTTCTGTTCTTCCTAAATTTATAAACAAGTTTTACTAGCTAAATTCCTGATAAGAGGGGAGAAAATTTTTCTTTTCTTGATATATGGATAATACTTGGGGTGGCATCCTCTCGACGGTCACCTCATCCGACGCTCGGCTTTGCCAGAGCGCGGGACTTCCCGCCTAATAGTTAAAAATGCGTAGGCGTAGCCCGCCAAAGATATCGCTTAATAAATATTTCGCCAAGCTTTTACCGTCCCTTTGCCAATTTCGCTATCCACAGTTTGACCTCCTTCCAAGACTAGTCTGATGTTTAAGTTCTCATCTGGAGCATTTTTCAAAGCAGTGGCTAGTTCTTGACTGACAGCAAATGTGCCGGTTGAACCGTCTAATTGAAAAACCTTTTCTCTGACCTTAAGTAAAAGTTTATCAACTTTCTTGGTAGTAACAAACCTAATAAAGTCAAGTCTAGGATACACACGACCTGCTGTGTAGAAAGAAGACCTTGCTTCACCCGAATTTACTGTTACGAGGACTCGAATGCTTGAAGGAGTCCACAAACTAAGAACTTGCTTTGAACCCTCACGGTACAAATAGCCACCTAAAGAGTTCCGGTCGAAAACCCCAATAAACTCTCCTTCAAAAGGGTCAACGATTCTCACAGTTTTCGACCAAGGCACATTGATGTCGGGGGACAGTCCTGCTGATTTGACCACTGGCAAATCGCTTGATGCTTGGGCAAGACTAGCTACCTCTTGAATGGTGAGAGCAGGACAAACTTGCGGTGAAAGCACAGCCAAGCTAGTCCCTAAAAGAAGAACTGGAATTGTCTGCGGTAAGTTCATCATAAGTCAGGGGTACAATCTTCAAAAACACTAATTGAACAGCCTTTATTAGTCATCCCCCGCAAGACTTTTGTTTACTATGAAGCTTTGACAATTGAGTAACTTCCAGTGTCTTGGGGCAATGTCTCTTAACTCGCCACATCCTTTACCAGACGCTTTGCGTAGCTTACTCTTAATAATACACAAGTACTAATATTTACGAATGCTTAAGTAATATCATTTAATATTGCTAAAGGATTTGAGCTTTTTGTACAATCCTTAGTAAACAAAATTTTATTTTTGACATACAGATAAAAGCAGACATTCCCAAACTAGCCTTGGTTGAGCGTAAGAAAGCAAGTATTTACGAGATTGTTCTAGCTGGTTAATGATGCTGGGTTGATGCCACTGCTGCCAGTAGAATTGCTGAAGATAATCAACTAACCACAGTTGGGCTTCTATATCTAAATCCTTATCAATTTTCTTCGCTAACTCCAAGGCTTTGCGGTAAGAAGCAGGGGCTTTTTTCAAATCCTCGAGTAACTCAGGGGGAATAGCTTGTAATTGTTCGTAAGATGCGATCGCACTTCCGGCGCTGCCAGCTGCTATGCTCAATACTGCCTGATTTTGCAAAATTCCCTGATGACCGATTTGTGTAAGCACAACAGCCAAAGACTGTGCATCTAAACGATAAAAAGGAATGCGTTGACAGCGTGACACCAAAGTTGGTAAAACAGACTCAGGTGTAGGTGCAATTAAAATTAACGTCGCCTGTCCTGGTTCTTCTAAGGTTTTAAGTAAAGCATTCGCTGCTGCTTCTGCCATTGTTTGCGCTTCCTCCAGCACCACCACATTCCTTGGTGCTTCCAAGGGTGGCCGACTTAGAAACTCAGCAATTTCCCGAATTTGCTCTAGCCGAATTACAGGTGGTGCCTTACGCTTAAGTCCTTTTTCTGTTGCTTCTGCTGCTGTTAATCGTTGCCCCTGGTATTGGTACGTTGGTTGCACCCATAATAAAGCTGGGTGGTTACCCTGACGCAAACGGTTTTGTAAACCCGTAGTGACTCCCATTTCACTAGAAAATAGCAATTCCACAAAACACTTGGCGGCTAAACTCCTTCCTACACCATCTGGCCCCACAAATAAATAGGCTGGAGCAACCCGCTTTTGTCTAACAGCTTGAGTGAGTAATTCTATGGCTTGCTGTTGTCCTACAACTGGTGCAAATGGTGTCCCGATAATTTTGGAATTTAATGCCATATTTTTAGCTTATACATAATCTTTTTTCAGTATAATTAGGGGCGCACAGCTAGCTGTGTGCCCCTACCGATAATTGTTGGCTGCTCAAGTAAATTAGGGAACCAACATTGAATGAGCATTAATCATCCCTGCCTGTTGAATTGTTGAAAAAGCAGCTTCCCCGATGATTCGATGAGCCGCAGCCGTCGGATGAATGCCATCCCAGAACAAAAACTGGTCTGGGTTACCACAGGTGCGACCGCTAGACAGGCATGGACTGATAACATTGGTAAAGTTAAAAGTTGCCGGATTTGCGATCGCATCTCGATATAGTGTGTTGGCATCTAATATCACAATCTCAAGATCGGAATGCTGTTGACTTATAATTTTAAGCGATCGCCTCAAGCCTTGATTATGTGCTTGTGTTAATGCACTAAGATTCACAGAATTCGTACTATTTTTAGTGGCAGGTAACTGTCCTAAATCTGGTAAATTTGCTACCAGAATCTTTTTAGCACCCACATCAGTTAGAGAGTTGATTGCCGTTGTCACATTTTTAACAGGAATAGTTGCATTGCTTACCCCTTGCAAGTAATCATTTGCTCCTGCCCACAGCACATACAAAGCATCTGAATTTGTCTGTTGATGTGTCTGTGTAAACGACTGCACTTGATTTAGCAAACTAGGTACATAATTGTTGCCAACACTGCCAGTAGTCGAGCCTCCGTAAGCAAAATTGTTAGTTTGCTTGGAGGACAGATGAAGAGATTCGGCAAGGTACTCAATCCAAACTCGACCATTCGAGTAACGCCCCTGAAAGTAAGTTGGGTTCGGTGGGTACATTCCTCCTGTCGCCCGGAATACCATCCCTGTATCCGAAAGACTGTCTCCAAATACGTAAATTTCTCTGATGGAATAAGTTTTATCCATAAATTTTGCCGCTACAACCATGATAAAAATTAGGAGAGCAAGTCCCGTTCTTAAAAACCACTGTTTTCTTTGCATTAAACTTTTCTGCAAACCCTAAAGACTACAGCTATCGATGATTATTCTTGTGAGTAATGATTGAGCTTGCAATTGAACACTTCTCTAAGTTAACAAGCTAGCTTGAGGGCTGGTGAGCAAAACCGGACACTCTCAGGTGTGGATTTTGCCTATTGTATTAATACAACGTTGTTGTGTTTTGCCCACAATGCGTAGGTGTAGCCCGTCGTAGACATCACAAGGAAAAACCTATCAAGTTGTTTATGGTTGCATAAAAGCGATCGCGGCAATTTCTGCAATGCTTAGGGAACTCAAAAGACGAATTAAAAATTGCATAAATGTTTAACTTGCCTCAGTTAAGTAATTAGAAATTTCAGCTAATCTCTTCTGCCTCTGAATTTAAAGGAGTCTCTATTGCTCCTTGTGTTCTTCAATTAGCTCACCCTTTTGGGTGAGTCATATATCAACCGATCAGATGACCTGACTGAAGGAAGCTGAGATTAATAATAAAGAGGAATCTATTAATAAAGAACACCGATCGCATTTTACCGAAGAATAGCCTTATGAAACTTGTTACCTTAATAAATTCCGGACTGATTTTTGCTTTTATTAGTCTTGTACCTGGAATCGCTGGCGCTCAAACAGCTACTAACAACACTAGTGAAATAGCTATTAACTCTAACAATTTATCGAGTAGTTCTACTTCTGTTAGTTACCTTGAGCCTTTCAATCTAGTTACTTTTGCTTATCAGGGAGGTTTAAAGCAACACGGGATTCCTAGTGGAGAAACATTAGTATTTCAAACTCTGAACAGAAATATTATTGCAAAAGATTTGGTGAAGGCTGCTGTTAATGCAGATAAATTACCATCACAAGTTTTAAACGATCAAAATTATTTAAGTGCTGTTAATTTACAACTCAATGCATTACCTGATTATGCTGCTGCTGATTGATTTGGTTTTTCCATATCTTTTTAGAAAGTGGAATTTTTCATTGTTATAGTATATTCGTACGTTTGTTAACAATATAAATAAAAGCATTTTACACTCAGCAATTGCGGAATTTGCTGTGTATAAAATAAGGTTTAATATTGAAAAAGAATTTTTTTATTTTGAGAGAAGTTGTGCCGCTAAGTTGCATTTTTAGTGTGCGAAAAGCATAGAAAATTGTATAATCGACAGCCTATCCACCACAAATTTCGTTTTCTATAGAGAATGACAGAAGTAATTAGATCCGGGAGCTTAAATAACATCGAGTCCATTGAGTTTGAAAAGCGGTGCTTGCACAAAGCCAGAGAAACAGGCGATCGCAATGGCGAAGTCACTTGTTTAAGAAGTTTAGGCAATGCTTACGACTCACTAGGCGAGTACCACCTGGCAATTGAGTTTTATCAGCAGTGGTTGGATATAGCTAGAGAAATAGGCGATGGCGCAGGCGTTGCCAAATCTTTATCTGGGTTGGGCAACGCTTACCAATCACTAGGTAAATACCAGCGAGCAATTGAATTTTATCACCAGTGGTTGAGTATCACCAGAAAAATAGGCGATCGCACCGGGGAAGGTATTTGCTTGGGAAGTTTGGGCAATACTTATGAATACCTCGGCAAGTATGAGCAAGCAATTGAGTTTTATCAGCAGTGGTTGAGTATCAGTAAGAAAATAGGCGATTGGACTGGGGAATGCATTTCCCTGGGAAGTTTGGGTAATACTTATGAATCGTTGGGGCATTACCAGATGGCAATTGAGTTTTACCAGCAATGGTTAAAACTGGCAACATCCATCTGCGATGCCTACGGCGGGCAAAGCCAACGCAATGGGAAAGCCATGGCCTTAAGTGGGTTGGGCAATGCTTATAAGGCTTTGGGACAGTACCAAAAGGCGGTTGAGTTTCATCAGTATTCATTAGAAATCAGAAGGGGTCTTGATGACCAAAATGCAGAAGCAAACGCCTGGTTTAATTTAGGTCTGGTGTTAGAAAAAATTAATCGGGAATCAGAAGCGATGGATGCCTTTTGTCATGCCCGCGAGATTTATCAGGCAATGGGGCTTGATGCAAGTCTGCAAGATTGTAACCATGCGATTGAGCTTCTTTCTCAGAACGTTGCAAGCGCAGGATCTCGTTTCTGGTTTGGGAGATGGTTAAGTCATTTGTCGCAGTTGTTCAAAGCTGGTGCTAACCAGTAATATCATGTCCGGTTAAAGACTTATCATTAGGACTGCAAGGGGGCAGGGGGCAGGGAGCAGGGGGAGAAAAAATTGTTTTGATTCCAAAAATTGGATAATTTATTTTTTGGAGTTCCCCTAGCAATGAAGCGAACATGATGTGACTAATGGATAAATCCCAGGTCGGTCGAAATTGGAGCAATATCAACGTTTCGAGTCCGCTAACTGAGCTTTTGAGGAATTATTCTAAATTAGCAGAACGTTGAAACACTACTGAAAGATTATTAGCTGGCATTTGGTAAGTTTGTTTCAAGATGAGATTTTGGGCGCTAGCTACTGCTACAACATCATCCAAGTTACGTATACCCCACTCTGGGTTTTGGGCACGTAAAGATTTGTCAAAAGCTGCATTACTCGGTGCTGTATGTTCTCCACCTTGTTTGAAGGGCCCATACAAATAGAGGATGCCTCCTGCTTTTAGAATACGAGCTGCCCCTGCCATTAACCCCAGACAAGCTGACCAAGGCGAAATGTGAATCATATTGATGTTGACGATCGCAATAATTGGCGAGGTATTCAGCCACTGGGTTACTGCCCCCTCTTCCACTGCCCAAACTGGTTCTCTAACATCAAGCTCAAGCGGTGGATAGATATTATTACATTTAAAGTGTTCAGTCCATGCAATAATGCTGGCTCTTCTTTGTGGATCTATATCTGTTGGTAACCACATACAATCTCTAAGTCTGGATGCAAAAAAGACTGCGTGTTCACCAGTACCACTGGCGATTTCTAAAATCGTCCCATTCTCAGGCAATACTTGTGAAAGTACTTCTATAATTGGTTCACGATTGCGATCGGTTGCTGGTGCGTATTGTCGTGCGTCTTGTAATGTCATCCGTATCGTTTTTAAACACCTGATTTCACTCTAACAATTTAGTCGAGGCATGGTATGCCGTGCCCCGACACCTTGTAATATGGTGCTATACCACATTTTAGTGGGAACCGTTATATTTTTTTCTGAGATAAATCCATCAAATTTGCTAGCTTGTAAACTACCCGCGCCCCGACATTACCATCCCACTCAGCATCACCGACTTCGCAAATATCAAAGCCAATAATTTTTCTCCCACTATTGACTAATTCCCGGAACAGACAAAATGCTTGCTCTAATTCCAACCCACCTGGAACAGGAGTACCTGTACTAGAACAGAGTTTTGGATCTAAACCATCTGCATCAAAGCTAATGTAAACAGACTCAGGTAAATGACTGATAATTTCTCGGCATAAATCAATCCAAGTTGTTCCAGAGTAAAGCTTTTGTTTAATGGCTGGGTCGTAATATGCAATAATGCGATCGCTAGATTGGTCAATCATTTCTACTTCGTCATGACTAATATCACGCAAAGCCACTTGCACTAGCTTGGAAATTTGCGGTATTTTCATCGCATTAAACATAATCGACGCATGAGAAAACTCAAATCCCTCATAAGCATCGCGTAAATCTGCGTGGGCATCAATGTGCAAAATGCCATAGTTTGCGTAGTTAGCCGCTAAGGCTTGGAAATAACCTAACGGCGAACTGTGATCTCCTCCAATCACTGCAACTCGCTTACCCTTGTTAATTGCTTCTTGACAATTTTCAAACAGCCATTGATTTACCTGTTGGCAAACTTGATTAATTTCTGTGAGGACAGGTGTTAAATCTGGTGTATCTGAGAGTTGTTTACCTTGGGCTAATCGCTCAATAATTTGTGCTGCCAAGGCGCGGTAGTATGTATTTTTTTCTAAAATATCTTGGGGAATTTCTACCATGAAAATTCCCTGCTTCCAACCATCAGGGTTATCGAAATCGAATAAATCCAGTTGAGTCGAAGCATCGAGAATTCGTTGTGGGCCGTTAGCTGTACCTGCGCCATAAGAAACAGTTACTTCCCACGGCACACCAAAGACAATCAGGTTTGCAGACTCATAATCGCAGGGCAAACCTAAGAGGTTGCCATTTACTTCACCTATGCCGCTAGGATTGTAGTCTTGTAATTGATTACTCATCGATTATCTTCTCGATTTACGTGGATAGACAGCACGCCGCCTAGTGGACATCTGCATTCTAATAAAAATTTTTCACAGACGGTAAACTACAGCGCTTTTATTACTTGGTCGTAATTGCGGCGATACACCTGTTGGGCGTACTCTTGCCACTCTTTATCTGACGAGTGGGGCGATGTCTACGACGGGCTACGCCTACGCCCTTTTTACTCAACAGTTGGTGTTAAAAGGTGGAGCGATCGCATGATTGCTCAATCTTACGACTTAGGCATCATGTAAAAATAAGTTGTACAAAATTTATTTGGAATAGCTTGCTAAATCTAGCTTTCGCACAAAAATTGTTCAGGTTATTTTTACACAAATC